>JACCVJ010000614.1 GCA_013698215.1 Tatlockia sp.
TCAATAAGTAACGAACTTGATAGCAATCAATTTGGTGAGATGGACATTCTTGCGACTCCCGAAATGATGTTAATCGGAGAAGAAACCGACCTGACTCCCGAAATGGTGTCAATGCAAGAAGAAACAAGCGAGATGGACTTGTTTAATACTCCTGAAATAATGTCTATGGGAGAAGAAATAGACATTCTTGCAACTCCTGAAATCATGTCTACGGGAGAAGAAACAAGCGAGATGGACTTGTTCAGTACTCCCGAAATGATGTTAATGCAAGAAGAAACAGAGATTCTTGCAACTCCTGAAATGATGTTAATGCAAGAAGAAACAAGCGAGATAGACTTGTTTAATAGTCCCGAAATGATGTCAATAAGTAACGAGCTTGATAGCAATCAATTTGGTGAGATGGATATTCTTGCGACTCCCGAAATGATGTCAATAAGTGGCGAATTTGATATTAATCAACCTGCGGAGATCGAAAAAGAAACAAGCGAGATAGACTTGCTTGCTGATCATGACTTAGCATCACAAACCAATGATGTAAACCAACTTATAGAAGTAACGACAATAGAAAGAGAAGTAGAGACAAGTCAGCAGCCAGAAATAGCAGAAGAAACAAATGACAGGAATATAGGTCTACGAGCAGCAGCCATAGCCGTAGGTGCAAGTATTCCTCTACTAGAAGAACGCCTAATAGTAGATATTAATAAGCAGAAAATTGGTGAGGTAGTTGTTAGAAAAGAGATCGAAACTGAAATGGTACAAGTGCCAATCAGACGAGAAAAATTGATTATTGAACAAGTAGTAGGTGCAGAAACTATACAACTTGCAGAGATTGATTTAGGCTCTAGTGATCAAGAAGTTGAATTAGCTACAATTAGAGCAAATATGGCTCAAGTTGGAAGCGTAGCCAAAAGCAATGAAATAATTGTATCCGGTGAATTTACCTCCGCTAAAATCGCAAGTTTACTGCTAAATGCGATCGCCCTTGAACGCAATCAAGGATGCAAAAAAATCCGCATAGAAATAGTTGTAGATAATGCCGAGCGCCAACAAACCTATCAAGAATGGGTGGATCGTTGCTCAATTAAGCCATCACAAAACTAAAAATCAGCAACGTAACCTTTGTATCTCCTTAAAAAAGCAGGGTGATTCTAAAACTAGAATCACCCTGCTTTATTTTTGTATCTGTTACTTAAGCCAACGAAGCAGTTTTGACATCGCTGTTAGCCAACAATTCTTGCAACTCATCAGCATCTACAGTTTCTTTTTCAATGAGCATAGCTGCCAAAGTATCAAGAATTTGACGGTTACTGACTAACACTTCTTTGGCTCTACGGTAAGCTACATCTACAAGCTTGCGTACTTCATCATCAATAGCGGCGGCGGTTTCTTCAGAGAAATCGCGCTCGGCGACAATATCCCGACCGAGGAACATATTACCTTGCTGACGACCTAAAGCAACTTGTCCTAGGCGATCGCTCATTCCAAATCGAGTTACCATTTGACGAGCTACTTTTGCGACTTGTTGCAAGTCACTAGACGCGCCCGTTCTGACCTCTTCCTCACCAAAGATCAATTCTTCAGTGATTCGACCGCCTAAAGCTACAGCCATTTGATTCTCTAAATAAGAGCGGCTGTATAATCCAGTATCCATGCGGTCTTCACTTGGGGTAAACCAAGTCAAACCACCCGCGCGACCGCGAGGAATAATGCTAATTTTCTGTACGGGGTCGTAGTCTGGCATCAACGCCCCAACTAAAGCATGACCTGCTTCGTGGTAAGCTACCAAGGTTTTGCGCTTTTCGCTCATTACCCGGTCTTTTTTCTCTGGCCCTGCTAGGACGCGATCGATCGCATCGTTGACTTCATCCATAGAGATTTCGGTCAAACTACGACGCGCTGCCAAAATTGCCGCTTCATTGAGCAGGTTAGCCAAATCTGCACCAGTAAACCCAGGAGTCCGCCGAGCAATTCTATCTAGGTCAACATCTTTGGCTAAAGTTTTGCCGCGAGAGTGAACTCTAAGAATTTCTGCCCGTCCTGCATAGTCGGGGCGATCTACTACAACTTGGCGATCAAAACGACCGGGACGTAGTAAGGCTGAATCTAGAACGTCTGGGCGGTTAGTTGCAGCAATAAGAATAATTCCTGTATTGCCTTCAAAACCATCCATTTCGGTAAGCAACTGGTTTAAAGTTTGCTCTCTTTCGTCGTTACCGCCGCCTAAACCTGCGCCCCGTTGGCGACCTACAGCATCGATTTCATCAATAAATACGATACAAGGAGCATTGGCTTTAGCTTGCTCGAACAAGTCGCGGACGCGGGACGCACCCACACCGACAAACATTTCGACAAATTCTGAACCAGAAATTGAGAAGAAAGGAACTCCTGCTTCTCCAGCTACCGCACGAGCTAATAGGGTTTTACCAGTTCCGGGAGGCCCAACTAACAGTACGCCTTTAGGAATTTTTGCGCCTACGGCTGTAAAACGGTCAGCATTTTTGAGGAAGTCTACAACTTCGTTTAGCTCTAGTTTTGCCTGATCGATTCCTGCTACATCACCAAAAGTGATTTGGCTTTGCGGTTCCATTTGAACTCTAGCTTTTGATTTGCCAAAATTCATTGCTTGACTACCAGGCCCACTTTGAGCGCGTCGGAGCAAGAAAAATAAGCCCACCAATAGTAGCACTGGCACAAATACACTGCTTAGAACTCTAAACAGGTTACTATCATCAGCTTGAGGTGAGACTATTATATCGACGTTATTTTTACTCAATATATCGATCAATTCGAGATCGTCTTTAAGTAAATTTACTATTTTCTTTTCACCGTCTTGGGGTGTTACCTGCGCTCTAGTGCGATCGGCACTAAGAACTACACGCTCAACCTTACCTTGTTGAACTTCTTGAATAAATTGAGTATATCGCCATGTCTCACGGCTTTGGGGTTGTTTTTCAAAAAATGCTGTTCCCAATGCTAAGACTACAATGCCTAGCAGAACGTACAGCCCCGCGTTTCTCCAGCGTTTATTCACTGAGGTTTCTCCTCTTGACTTTAATTAACTTAAGCAGGTATTTTAAGTCAATTGTTAACTATTCTTAATCTAACTTAGAATTACAGCAGTTGCCATGTTAGGGGATCGCACTTTAGCTACAGAGTTTTTTTACTCTACAAACAATCCTTGAAGTAGCTTAATGGCTGAATGATGGGGATCGTATTGCTGTGGAGTTATGGTGTGAATCGGGATAACTTGGACAACACTATTAGTGTAACAAATCGTCTCAAACCCTTTGACAAGTCCGCGCTGCCAAGGTGCTTGTTGTACTTTTAAGTTTTGCCTTTGCAACCAGTTAATTAATTGACTTCGCACTATTCCTGGTAAAATCCCCGCTTCCAATGGTGGTGTCCACCAACAGCCGTCTTGCCATCCCCACAGGTTTCCGGTGCTAGTTTCTAACCATTCACCGTTACTAGCATTTACAAAAATTGCCTCTTGCGCCTCTTGCGATCGCGCCAAACTCTGCGCTAACCATGCACTCAAATAATTCCCGGTTTTATGTGCTGCAAGGCTTCTACCTAATTCTACAATGCAAGCCGTTTTACCATGTTTTTGCTCTATTGTCAAAGTTGGGGGTAATTCTCTCCCGGTAATCCACTCGCGACCATCGGGAAACAAAGTAATGCGGAGAATAGGGAAATATTGCAGCATAGAAGTCGCGCCTAGTTTAACTCGCGTCCAATTAGGTTGTTGCCAATCAAAAGCTTGCAAACTACTAGATAAGCGATCGCAATGTTCCGCCCAATTAGTCAACCTAGACTCTAGAGAGTGCTGATACACGCGCATAGTTGTAAACACTGTTGCGCCATAAAGTAGCCCCGGATCGTCAATTGCCAATTCTAGAGTATTACCTGCAATTAAATTACCGTCATACCAAAACTTGGAACCTGCTTTAAAGTCTGCCATTACCTTGAACAATATGCTTAAGCGTGGTCAGAGTTTCTAAGCTAATCAAACCTCGCCTTTGTCCTTTTTGATTGGACATACCCAGAAACACCGAGTCGCCCTGAGATGGATTGCGCGAAAAGCGAGGAGAAGCATTGATATAGGTAGAAGCGCTATTTACTCCCAAGGCAAAATGGCGGCTTTCTTGGTAAGACTCAGTAACAATACAGTCTGCATGACCGCTACTATGCAAATTAATTAGCGTGATCGCTTCCTCCAAATTGTCTACTAATATAAAAGCAACAACTTTTTTTAAATAAGCTCGATCCCACTCCTCGACCTCCGCTAATTTTAAGTCAGCAAAAGCTGTACAAAGTTCCTCATCGCCTCTAATTTCAAAACCTCTTTCTTTCAAACTATGCCATAAAGTTACTAGCGACGACGGTTGGCTAGAGCGATGAATCAACACCTTTTCAATCGCATTTACCGGATCGGGCTGGCTGTGATGACTATCTATAATCATCGATCGCACCATTTCCAAGCCACCCGACACCGCCCAATATAAATAACAATTGCCCATAGCCGTTTTTAGTACGGGGGCGGTGGATTGTCGTATTACCTGCTGCACCATACTCGGACGACCGTAGGGAATAACTAAATTTAAGTAGCGATCTTGAGCAATTAAATCTCTAACTACCGCACTACCACCCTCGGTACTTAGCAACTGTACGCTCGCACTAGGTAAATCTGTTTCATCTAAAGCAGATTGTAGCGCCTTGGCGATCGCTTCATTAGAATGACTAGCCTCGCTACTACCTCGCAAAATTAAACTATTGCCAGTTTTAATGCACAACCCCGCAGCGATCGCCCCCAATTCTGGAAATGCCTCATAAATTAGCGCTATAACTCCTAAAGGCATCAACTGACAATAAGTTTGGGAGTCTTGAAGTTGATATTCGGCGTTTCTTACCCGGCGCAGAGGATCGGGTAATTTCCCCAAACGCTCCAAAATTTCTATGGTTGCTTGCAAGCGTTCTGGGGTCAGCTTCAGCCAATCTAAAATTAGCTCTGGTACTGCCATTTCACGACTAGCTTCAAGGTCTAGGGTGTTTGCTTCTAAAATATCATTGACCGACCTTTTGAGAGCTTGGGACATAGCCCAAACAGCGTTGCTGCGATCGCCTCCCTTGGTAATACTCAATTTTAAAGACGCTCGATAGGCGCGTTCTACTGTAACCACAGGTTCAATATTTGCAGCCACATTATCTGTCATTTATTAACGCCTGTAAGTCAGCCAATGTATAAATGCTGGTATTATAGCTACAATTACGGCGACCATTGCCCAGATTAAGAAGTTCGCCCCACTTGGTACGTGCAATGCCGATGGCAGCCACACAAATAGTAATAGGACGATTGCACCTATAGCTATAGGTAAATAACTTTGCTTTAAATAAGATTGAGCCGTTATCCACCTATTTCCTACCCATCGCCAAGTTTGTTTTTGGGGGTAGTTTGTTGCTAGTTGCTCTATAGCATAGCCATTTTCTTCGACTACAAATATTTTTTGACAGCGATCGCATCCCATCGCATCAGTTAAGACAATCGGAATTAACCGCCCTTGACGGCGACAGGGACAGGGGTAGTCGGTATTGAGGTCAATTTTTTGCGGCTTTTGAGATTGCACTATCCAATAAATAGTTTTTCTTGAGTGTAGCTGAAATACATTTCTATTTTATATAAACCTAATAAATTCAATTTTTATCGGCTAGAGGTTGGCGTTGAGGATATCTCGATATTGTTGCCACTGCGGTCAATATTTATTTTATATAAGCCCAAAACGCTCATTTTTTAATTATCCAGACCGTTATCTCTTTGCCTTGACTCAAAGTTTATCTAAATTTTGCTAAAAATCACTGCTATTTGTTTGCGTAGCACATTAGCATATAGAAGTGATTAATTCTTACTATCCCTTACGCTCTCTACAACAAGGTAACTGGCTCAAGCTGATTTGCGGAGCTAGTTTTCAACATCTACCCTCGGTAAGAAATTTAACTTTAGCTTATGCTCTTTCGGGTGTAGATTGTATTGATGTTTCTGCCGATGCGGCGGTAATTGCCTCAGCCCAAGCAGCGCTGAAAGTTGCAAGTTTAATGACAAAAGCAGCACAAAATCGGGGCTATGGAATTAAACAGTTACCTTGGTTAATGGTGAGTTTGAACGCTGGAGAAGATCCGCATTTTCGTAAAGCTGCCTTTGACTCCACAAATTGTCCTCCAGAGTGTCATCGCCCTTGCGAACAAATTTGTCCGGCGCAAGCAATTGTATTTGAGCGCTTAGAGGATAATTTTTCTGGGGTATTAGAGCCTAATTGTTATGGTTGTGGGCGGTGTTTGCCAATTTGCCCCAGTCAATTGATTAAGGTTCACTCTTATGTAGTTCAAAAAGAGGCGATCGCAAGCTTAGTATTATCTCAAGGAGTCGATGCGGTTGAAATTCATACCCAAGTAGGGCAGTATGCAGAATTTGCTAACTTGTGGACTAGCGTTAAGCCTTGGGTTAGCAAGCTGAAATTAGTAGCAATTAGTTGTCCCGACGGGGAGGGCTTAATTGACTATTTATGGAGTATATACAAACTAATTTCACCTTTAAAAAGTGCTTTAATCTGGCAAACCGATGGGCGACCCATGAGCGGCGATATTGGAGATGGTACGACGATTGCGGCGGTAAAACTCGCTCAAAAAGTTTTAAAAGCTAAGTTACCCGGCTACGTGCAGTTAGCAGGAGGAACTAATCGCTATACCGTCCCCAAGTTGCAAAAACTAGGGATGTTAGGCAGTAATTTAGAAGGGAGTCGCATTTCTGGGGTTGCTTACGGTAGTTATGCGCGTGCCTTGTTATCGCCCATTTTAGAACGATTAGAACAATTACAAATCAATAAAACTAATGAAGTATCAACTGTTGGCTTAGAACAAGAACCCCAATTACTTTGGGAAGCTGTGAACATGGCTCAAACTCTAGTCTCTCAGCTTAAACCAATTGCTTGCTAAAATTTTCCGCTCCCTTTGCCCTATCGCTCTACGTTAATAACGTCACTGTAGAAAGAATGCAGATTACAGACGATCTCCAAAAACTAATTGACATTTTGCCCTTAGAAATTCAACAGGCACTAGAGCAACACGAATTACGGGATAGTTTAGTTGAGGTGGTAATGGATTTGGGTCGCCTCCCCGAAGCCCGTTTTCCTGATCGCGCCGAGTATATATGCCAAGTCCCGGTGTCTCAAGAACAGTTGAATGATTGTATTGAGCGCGTAGGACACTTTGGCGGCGACAATCGCGCCGGAATTGAGCGAACTTTGCACCGGATTAGTGCTATCCGCAATCGCACAGGGAAAATTATTGGTTTAACTTGTCGTGTTGGTCGAGCGGTGGTTGGCACAATTGACATGATCCGCGACTTGGTAGGGACGGGTCAATCAATTTTAATGCTCGGTCGTCCAGGGGTAGGAAAAACTACGGCTTTAAGGGAAATTGCCCGTGTTTTGGCAGACGAACTGAACAAGCGCGTAGTCATTATCGATACTTCTAATGAAATTGCTGGAGATGGGGACATTACTCACCCAGCCATTGGTAGAGCAAGAAGAATGCAAGTATCGCGTCCTGAACTTCAGCATCAAGTGATGATTGAGGCGGTAGAAAACCATATGCCCGAAGCGATCGTTATTGACGAAATTGGCACAGAACTTGAAGCTATGGCAGCCCGAACCATTGCCGAGCGAGGCGTACAGCTAGTTGGGACGGCTCACGGCAACCAAATTGAAAATTTAATTAAAAACCCTACTTTGTCCGATTTAGTCGGCGGTATTCAGGCGGTAACGCTAGGAGATGAGGAAGCAAGACGGCGGCGGAGTCAAAAAACTGTTTTAGAGCGCAAAGCCCCGCCAACTTTTGAAATTGCGGTAGAAATGCAAGAGCGCCAACGTTGGGTAATCCACGAAAGCGTCGCCGATACCGTAGATAATTTGTTGCGTGGAAAGCAGCCAACACCACAAGTTAGAACGGTTGGTGACGATAATAAGGTGACGATTACTCAAGAACAACCGACTGTAATTAAAACTGGCCGCTCTAATAGTTCTTGGCAAGGTGGAGAGGAGATATTAGAGTCAAATCTAACTACCATGCGATCGCCTGGGTGGAGAGAAACAGGTAAAATGTTACCGATGCCGCAAGTAACGACTGCGCGCATTTCTGGGGAAGGAGAGTTTGACCGCTTACTTGAAGAATCTTTTGACCGTTTTGGTTATAACCCCACTCCTGGCCCCAATGGCGAAGATTTGCCTTTGCATATTTACCCCTACGGTGTCAGTCGCAGCCAATTAGACCAAATAATTGAAGTTCTGAATTTGCCGATAGTGCTGACAAAAGATATTGATGGAGCGGATGGGATTTTAGCCTTGCGATCGCATCTCAAGAGTCATTCTAAGTTGCGTCATATTGCTAGAGTTCGCCAAGTCCCTATTCATATGATTAAAGCTAGTACGATCCCGCAAATTACTCGGTCTTTGCGGCGGCTATTAAATATGGACGATCCAGGACTCGGTGACGAGCGGGAAATGAGGCTATTTAGTCCTAATGGTAGCGACGATGAAATGGATGCACTGGAGGAAACAAGGCTGGCGGTAGAGCAAATTGTCATTCCTAAAGGGCAACCTGTAGAGTTATTACCGCGATCGGCAAAGGTGCGGAAAATGCAGCACGAACTTGTCGAACATTATCGCCTTAAATCTGATAGTTTTGGTGATGAACCTAATCGCCGCTTACGGATTTATCCGGCGTAATATGTAGGAAAAACGAAGACTTAAGGGGGTTGAGGACAAACCCCCTACAAAAGTGTCTTAGCTGTGGGTACGCAAGCTTTCAGTTTGCCTATTTTTTAATTAATTAGTGTAGAGACGTTGCATTGCAACGTCTCTATCATTGTTGTTTAACCTACTTTCTTGCCTACAGCAAAAATTACTGGTACATCTAACCAAATTCCTTTATCTGTAACCAATTCCCCAACTTCTGCTAGATGCTCGGTTTTAAACTGTTCTAATCTTTCTGGGACAATTTGCGAAACGGAATGACGAAAACCTGTATGCCATACAATATCCCACCATTCGTCTACATTTTGAAGATAGTAACCTAATTGCTCGGTGTGAATTTCCACATCTTTTAAACAAAAACCTGCCTGCTGCATCAAATCTTGGCATTTTTGCATAGTATTTAACCTTTGAAACCCTCTAGATGGTGGCAAGCTAACTCCATAATTATTTTGAATCCGATTTGCATACATTTCGCGCATCGGATTAAAAGCGGTTTCGCCAAAACTAGAAAATGCGACTACACCACCGGGTTTAGTGACTCGCAGCCATTCTTGCAACCCCGCTAGCATATTGGGTAAAAAAAAGATTCCTGAAGCGCAAACTACTTTATCAAAACTCTCATCCTCAAAGCTCAGATTTTCCGCATCTCCCAGTTGCAACTGGATATTATCTAAACTAGTGGTAATACTTTGCCTTGCTACCTCTAACATATCAGGCGATAAATCGATACCAACTACTCGACCATTTATACCTACGAAAGTTGAAATTGCGATCGCACTATGACCCGTCCCCGTCGCTACATCTAATATAGTTTCATTACTCCTAATGGCAGTTATTTCTACTAATGTTCGAGCCGTCAAAGCTAAAAATCTCACCGCTTGGCGATCGTAGCCTGCCGATGCTAAATTAAATCCTGCTGCTACTTTCTGCTTCTGTTCTCCAGCTGTGGGGTTTTGAGTCATAGTATTTTAGATAAATTTATTTAGGAGTGCGATCGCAAGTTTTTGTAAAAAATATTGCAGTTTGTAACTATCTTTGTATCCCTATACACTATTCCTCTAGACTGATGGGAGATTAAAAATCTTGGGATAACAAGCTATATGCAAATCCTACACTTGGGTTGGCACAATCTGCTAATGATTTTTTCTTTCGGTGCTTGTATTATTGGTCTTTTACTACTTATAGATACTAAGTCTGACAAATTGAACGAGCTAGAAGAAAGCGAACAAATTTTGTTTAGAATGACTTTTAGTTACTGGATGCTTTACTGCGTCTGCGTTGGACTGCAAAAAACTGGTTTAATAGAAGGTGAAATTGTCCTAATGAGTGTAAACATTACGGCGGCTTTATCTTACTTTTTAACCTTTGCTTGCGTATTATGCTTGCCCCTGCATCGGTTGTCAGTTAGGCAAGTTGAGCAATAGTAGATAACTTCGCGCCTTCAATAAAAAAGGTCAAAGAGATAATGACTATCTTTGACCTTTTTGTTGATTCGAGCATTTGTCAAACTTTGATAACAAACTAAATACTAAATAGTTGATGTCATCAATTGATGACATTGTGATCCCCAAAAGCCCGATCGATACGTATATATGCTTAAAGAAGCTAGGAGAAGTGTTGATCCCAGCGAGGGTTTACTGCTAAATATTAAATAACAGAGCGATCCCCACGATCTAAAAGCACCGCGACTAATAAAATTGCTGAAAGTCAGGTAACTAAAACTTGAATATACCCAAACAGCAACTAGCAAAGCTGTAACCCTTTAATAAATGGGCGAAACCTAGTTTCTAACCCAAGGCTAGGCAATAAAAAGAGTTTCACCCTATAAAAATAATTCAACGCTCAAACTACCGGAGAACAAGTCATGGCAAAAGAACGCCCCCCTCTAGAGGAGATGACATTGCGCCAACTACGCAAAGTCGCAAGCGAATGTAGCATTTCTCGTTATAGCCGAATGCGTAAATCGCAACTGCTGGCAGCCATAGAACAAGTCCAGCGTCCAAAATCTGTAATCTCATCTCAACCCTTGGAGGCACAAGAAACGGTGGAAGCAGCAAAATTTGAATTAGGTACAGAAGATCGGATTGGTGCTTCTATCTCCGATGTAGACGAAGGACTTGCTGACCTGCCTGCGGGCTACGGTGAAAGCCGAATTGTACTTATGCCCCGCGATCCTCAATGGGCTTACACTTACTGGGATATTCCTAGCGATCGCAAAGAAGAAATGCGCCGCCAAGGTGGACAGCAATTAGCATTGCGAATTTATGATGTTACCGACATCAGCTTAGAATCCCAAAGCCCCCACAGCATTCAAGAATACCCCAGCGACGAACTAGCAAGAGAATGGTACTTGCCAATTCCGGTAAGCGATCGCGATTATGTGGTAGACATTGGCTATCGTTGCGCCGATGGTCGTTGGCTAGTTTTAGCTCGTTCTATTCCCGTTCGCGTTCCCCCGGTATATCCTAGTGATTGGATTGAAGATCAATTCATTACCATTGACTTTGAAGCAGATTTGCGCGGTAAAACTGTACTTGAATTAGTCACTCCGGCTAAACGCATGGCAGACACGGCTACTGCTACAGCAAGTCAACAAGCGGCGGCGGCTGGGGCTTACGGCAACCCAATTTATGATGATATTTTTGGCATGGCTCAAGGCGCAGAAGCTCAAAGGGTTGCAGGTTCGCTCTTTGGCTCGATGCAGCAAGCCCCCATGCACGAACAAGCTATTAGTTCTTATGTATTCCCCTCCGGCGTAGGTATGTGGGCAGCCCCTACTGCTTCTGGCTTAACATTGTCTGGTGCTGGAATGTCTGGCATTGGCATGGGCGCTTCTATGGGTGCAGTTCGTCCGCGTCAGTTTTGGTTAGTTGCAGATGCAGAATTGATTGTTTACGGTGCAACCGAGCCTGATGCTACAGTCACTATTGGCGGTCGTCCGATTAAGCTCAATCCTGATGGTACTTTCCGTTACCAAATGTCTTTCCAAGATGGTTTAATTGACTACCCAATTATGGCGGTAGCTGTGGATGGAGAGCAAACGCGCTCGATTCATATGAAGTTCAATCGCGAAACTCCATCGCGTCATACCAATACAAAAGCCGAGGCTGTACCAGAATGGTTAAGCTAGTTAATAATTAATAACTAAAAAAGCCCTGACCTAGCGTTAGGGTTTTTTTGTAACTATTACTTGCGTGGGACTAATCCAAAAATAATTACTGATTTTTTGAGGAAAAATCTACCCAACGATACAAGTGACCTAAGCAATTATTATAGTCATATTCATCAATTTTCTAAGAGGATGTTTTAAAATTCTTTTGATTAGTATCTAATAGTTGCACTTTTACTTAAAAGGGGTGACTACAAAATATTTTTCCGCCTTTTTGAGGTGGCTTAGGGAGATCTCTTAGGAGCGCAAGTTACCCCAAGCATACCTTTTAAAACATCCTCTAATAATCGTTTTCTCCAGCTACTTTCCACCCTAAAAGGGTTGGTTGTTGATAAATCAGTTTGAGAGTATTGATATCTCTAGGGGAAATACTCGGCGGATTGGATACTTGAGAAAAGTACAAGGCATCGCTAGTAACTAAACTATGCCCCCAAATTCCTAAAGCATGACCTAATTCATGCAAAGCGGCAGCTTTAATGTATTTGCTGGGCTGGTTGGGACTTAAGATAATTGTGCAATGATGAGCTAAAACTGAAGCAGAGTTAGAAAGGAGCTTAATATATAATTCATAGCGAGTTAAAGCCGATCGCGCTCGTAATACTTTTGTCGTTCCTAGAAGCGGAGTCTTAAACGATATCCTAATATCAGCAATGTCTGGCTTTTCAACTATTTGCAAAGGTAAATAACCATTCCACTCTTTGACGGCGGCTTGAACCTGCAACCACGTTTGGATGGCAGTGTCATCTATATAAACTTTGATGGGAAACTGCGACCAAACTAAATAGCCAACCTCTGTTAACTTTACTTGATCGAAGTAGTCACCGCTATTTGTTAAGTCTTGCCACTGATTTAAGCTAATTGGTAACGGATGGCTTTTAGTTGCAGCTAAAAAATTAACAGGTTTTGCCGCACTAAACTCCGTAGAAGTTAGAACTATCAATAACCCTGTAACAATAGCTACCCAAATTACTAATTGCGATCGCTTTAAGTGTTGCCAAGGTTGTACCCGTGCGATCGCATTTCTCAAGGGCATCAACTATCTAGGAATCCAGTTTGCACTTAAAACTAATGACAATCCCAAAAAAATTACTGTGAGCGTCCAAGTAATTCTATTTAATGTACTTTCGGCACTCTTGGTACTGCTAAATAATTGAGCTTGTCCGCCAATCGCGCCAATTCCATCACCTTTAGGACTATGAAGCAACACCAAAATCGTTAAACCTACCGCAGAGATTGACCAGATTGCTTCTACTATTTTATATAACGTCATTTAACAAGTTCCTAAACCAACAGTTTTTTCTGGCAACCTTTACTACTAGCTGCCAGCATTTCAAATTTTAACCTAATTGCGCTCGGCACACTTAACTACAAACTTACTTCTACCGGAGTCCGAGTTGCCGACAGTTGATACTGAGATGGTTCTAACAAAGAACGCCCAGTCATTTCTACGGGTTGTGGTAACTGTAAAATTTGCAAAATCGTGGGAGCAATATCGCCTAGCGCTCCATCATTTCTTAGTTCTACTTCTGCGCCATAGCCGGGTATTTTTGCTTGTTCGCCTTCAATCAAGATTAAAGGTACGGGATTGGTAGTATGAGCCGTCCAAGGGTTCCCTTCGTCATCAATCATAGTTTCGGCATTACCGTGATCGGCAGTAACGATCGCTGTTCCGCCCACTTTGCTGATACTTTCAAGCAATCTTCCCAAACATCGATCCACCGTTTCTAATGCCTGAATCGTAGCGGGTATTTGTCCTGTATGCCCTACCATATCTGGATTAGCGTAGTTGATCACAACTAAAGAATAGATGCGTTTTTTAATGGCGGCGGTGGCGATATCGGTTACTGCTTCTGCCGACATTGCCGGAGCGCGATCATAAGTTGCTACCATTGGACTCATGACCAATTCTCGATCTTCCCCCTCTAATGGCTCCTCTAAGCCACCATTAAAAAAGTAAGTAACGTGAGCATATTTCTCTGTTTCTGCGGTACGAAACTGTTTTAAACCATGTTGGGCGATTACTTCCCCTAGGATATTGTTCAAGTTTTGCGGTTCAAAGGCAACTTTTACGGGTAAATCTGGCTCGTACTGTGTGAATGTAACAAACGATAAAGGCTTAATTTGCTGGCGTTCAAAACCGTTAAATTCTTTATTTACAAATGCCTGCGTTAATTGTCTTGAGCGATCGGGGCGGAAGTTGAAAAATATTACCCCGTCTCCTGATTCAATCGCTCCAGGGGCTACCCGCGTGGGCATAATAAATTCATCGGTGACGTTTTGGGCATAGGATGACTGCATTATGTCTAATGCCGAACCGCCGCTTTCTCCATTTTTCGTCATCACGTCATAGGCTTTTTGTACTCTATCCCAACGCCGATCGCGATCCATTGCGTAATAACGACCGCTAACCGTGACAATCTGCCCTACACCTATACTATTTATGTGTTTTTGAACTTTCTCAATAGCTTCTATGCCGTCATGTGGACTTGTATCTCGTCCGTCGGTAATGGCATGAATGCAAACATTATTTATTCCTTGAGCCTTAGCTAAGTCAAGCAATCCTAACAAATGGTTCAGATGAGAATGTACGCCGCCTTCGGAGGTTAGTCCGATTAAGTGCAGTTTACCGTTGCGATCGCGTACTTCTTTACAAATTTTGACTAACGCCGGATTTTGCAACAGCGATCCATCTTCCACCGCATCCGAGATCCGGACTAATTCTTGCGGAACTACACGCCCAGCGCCAATGTTGAGATGTCCTACTTCAGAGTTCCCCATTTGTCCCTCTGGCAAGCCTACAGCCTTACCAGAGGTTTTAATTAGGGTGTGAGGATAGGCAGCCCAGAGGCTATCCATGACGGGAATTTTTGCCGATGCGATCGCATTGCCATCTTTTTCCTTGCGGTAGCCCCACCCGTCTAGAATGACTAGCACCACGGGAGCGACAGGTGCTTGGGTCATAAGCCTATTTCCCTCTATTTAATAGTTTGAACTCACCGCAATCATACCATTGCTGGCAACTAATACCAACGAATTTATCCGGTTCTTTTTGATGTTTTATTAGATTTTTAGTTTTTATCCCTTTTTGCTTACCCAAACATTTTTAAAATCTCTAAATTTATTTACGCTTAGACGAGGTTTTCGCAGCTTTTTTTGCCGCTTTCTCGGCGGCGGCTTTTTCTCCCATTGCTTGCTCTTTTTCTTCAGCAATTTTATCTAAATAGTAATGATAATCCCCGCGATAGATGCGAAATTCGCCATCACGTATCTCTACTATTTTGTTTGCCACTTGAGAAATAAAGTAGCGATCGTGAGAAACTATTACTACCGTACCATCATAGTTTTGGATTGCTTCTTCAAGCATTTCTTTGGCTGGAATATCTAAGTGATTAGTTGGCTCATCTAAGATTAAGAAGTTAGCTGGGCGCAGCAACATTTTCGCCAAAGCTAAACGTGCTTTCTCTCCACCACTTAAAGCCCCTACTTGTTTAAATACAGTGTCGCCACTAAACAAAAATCTCCCTAAAATTGCTCTAACTTCTTCGTTAGTCCAATCAGGTACTTCGTCATGGATGGTTTCCATTACCGATTTTGCCAGATTTAGTGCTTCTGCTTGATTTTGTTCAAAGTAACCAGGTATAACATTGTGATCGCCTGTTTTTACTATGCCTTCGGTAGGAGGTTCTAAACCCATTATTAACCGGAGTAGAGTAGATTTACCTGCACCATTAGGCCCTAAAAAAGCAATGCGATCGCCTCTTTCTATTAATAAATTTGCGCCTAAAAACAATACTTTGTCATCATAAGTATGGGTAAGTTCCTCAATTGATGCTACTTCTCTACCACTGCGCGGCGAAGGCGGAAAACGGAAATGTAAAGTTCTCATCCCCCCCGTAGGCGCTTCAATTCTTTCAATTTTATCTAGTTGTTTCTCACGGCTTTTTGCTTGGGTGCTGCGAGTCGCACTAGCTCTGAATCTATCTACAAAGGCTTGTTGTTTCTCTAATTCTTTTTGCTGGCGTTCGTAGGCGCTTAATTGGGCTTCTTGGGCTTCATATTTTTGTTGCAAATAGGCTGAATAATTACCCAAGTAAGTAGCCGAAACCCCCCTTTCTGTTTCTACAACTTGGGTGCAAAGACGATCTAAAAATTCTCGGTCGTGAGACACAATTACCATTGGGGTTAGTAATTTTTTGAGATACATTTCTAACCACTCAATTGTCTCTAAATCTAAGTGGTTTGTCGGCTCGTCTAGTAATAATAAGTCGGGCTTTTGTAGTAAAATTTTGCCCAAACTCATCCGCATTTGCCAACCGCCACTAAAGGCACTAACTAGGCGATCGCCATCTGTAGCATCAAAGCCCATTTCTGGCAATATCTTCTCAATTTGCGCCTCTAAGTTATACCCATCTAAAGCTTCAAATTTTCTTTGCAAGCGATCCATTTTATCGATCAACTTGTCTAACTGTTTGGTGTCGGCGCTTTCCATCGCCCGATGTACGTCCGATAAAGCTTCGTGAACTTTGTTTGCTTCATCAAAGGCTTGCCAAAATTCTTCTTTTACCGTCCGGGTAGGATCTACCTCAAATTCTTGGGTTAAATAAGCTATGTGCAAACTCGCAGGGCGGATAATTTCGCCGCTAGTGGGTTCTATTTCTCCAGCAATGATTTTGAGTTGCGTAGATTTCCCTGCACCGTTAACGCCAACTAGCCCCGTGCGATCGCCTGGTTTAACTTCCCAGTTTACATCTTTGAGAACTTCGCCTGTAGGGTAAATCTTACTGATATGTTCTAGTCGCAGCATTAAAAATCTCCAAGGTAGGAAAGGCGATCGCACTTTAGTCGCATTAATCTTAACAAAATTTATTGACTAGAAGCAAAAGCTGCTCCTGTCTCCGATCAATTTCTTATACTCGCAACTTGGCATTTTTGGCAATAGGTATCTATACTGTTACCGTATATTTTCACAATAAGCAATAAATATAAAATATTCTTATAGTTACGTTGAGTAAATTAAAATTTTAACTTATCAAATACTTGATATATTGTAAAGCAGCTTGTAAAGCGAGCAAGTAAAAGCGATCGACTTCTTTATTAGAAGAAAAATATGTCTTACTCCCAAACAAAAACTCAGACAAAAACTGGCTATCAAGCTGGTGTAAAAGATTACCGAATAACTTATTACACTCCCGATTACACGCCTAAAGATACAGATATTTTGGCGGCATTTCGCGTAACTCCTCAGCCCGGAGTACCCCCAGAAGAAGCAGGAGCAGCAGTAGCAGCCGAATCTTCGACTGGTACATGGACAACGGTATGGACAGACTTGCTTACTGACCTCGATCGTTACAAAGGTCGTTGTTATGACATCGAGCCTGTAGCTGGCGAAGACAATCAATTTATTTGTTACGTTGCCTATCCTTTAGACTTGT
>JACCVJ010000657.1 GCA_013698215.1 Tatlockia sp.
ATTGATTTATCGTGAGCGGGTGGGATAGGTTAACGCTACTTAAAGTTTTACTTATCAATCCCTTGACGAGAGAATGAGGGTTTGGGGCATTTAGATGATTTTTGCTTATACTTGTTTTATCTTGACACCAAGCGGCTATAATTTGCGACGCTTATTATTTTTATCTATCAGGCGCAACAAAGCGCGAACGGATAAATGCAGTACCGGAGTGCTTTGTCCTTTAGCCCGCAACACTTAACTATGACCTTGTGCGACTACACCCTTAATAGTGGCATCTAGTATATCTAAATCTGCTGCGGGGTAGGCAAAAGCCTGAGTGCCGCGAAAGGGTTGCCTTTTAGGGATTTGTCCGTGCCGCTCTTTGTATGATTCATTTGCCCACATTTCAATTTTCAGGCGTTGACTGGCACTGATGTCTAAACCTAGCTTCTTAACTCTTTGCTGAATAAACCAAAACTCAGGCTCTTTTTTAGCGATTGCCTCCCTAGGTGCGCTCCGCGCAATCGCTGATTTAGTCTTGCTGCGGGGCAATTGAGTAGCGGTTTCTAACCCTTCTAAAAACGCCACCTTCTTAGATAAAGCCGTGACCAGACTATGCAGTAAATCAGTGCAAGTTGCCAGATACGCATCCAATACGGTTCGGTTAAGCTTCAAGCGCTATTAAGTACAGAAAAAGTGAGTGGTTTTCGTTTGACTCCAGACCCCTTGTGTATCGGCTTCTTTGATGGAAACTTGGCTCTAGTTTTTTTGACAACTCGGGGATTGCTTCTTCCTTCTGGTGGCGGTATCTGCTCATCCAGAATTTCCCTCACGAGCCAAGTGAAAAAAAAGGAATTTCTTCTGGCTGGAGGCGCTGAAATTTCGGAACAGCCCGACGCACTACATTAAGTGTGCCAGTAAACCCCAAACGCAAAGGAGAGATTTGAGCATGGTCTGCAACTTGGAACATCAGTGAGCGGATCGCCCAATGCCCAAGGAGCCAGCCATAAACTTCCTGAACAACTTCACGGGGATTTTGGGAGCGGATAGGAGTTTTGCGCCCCAACAAATGGACTTTCAATTCATCAATAGTATTTTCTACTTCCCAACGACAGTGATATTCCGTCGCCAACAACAAAGCTGGAAACATCACAATATCCGTCAAACTGGTAATCAGGCGGTAAATTTGTGGCTCCTCATTAGTACCTATAGTGTATTCAATAACTCGCACCATAATTTTTGCGCCGCCTTTTTTCTTTGATTTCCCGTCGGGAGCAATCCACGACAGATATGACCCATCCTCTAAAACTTTTTCGACCGGGAATTTAACATTCTTCGGTACTCGTCCCAAGTAATCACATTTTTGTGCCAGGGTTGCTCGTACCATTACATAAGAATGTAATCCTCTGTCCCACATCAACAACATCCCTTTTATTAGTGACCTGAGTAGTTTCTTGACTCTGACTCGCTCACCAATACGGTAGGGGCACATCAAGGCATCGACAATTAAATGTGTTCCGGCTTCAATCAACAGCACCAAGCGCGCTTTGGGAAAAGCTGCTTGAGTACCAGGTCGCGTTGCTGGGTAGCCAAAAACTCTGGCGTTCTCCAAAGTATCTGGCACATCGAATACTGTTCCATCAACTGCCATTACCCGCAGTCCCCCTAAAAAAGCCCCCGGCGTCTCAACTGTTGCCAGAGGGCGCACTACTTGATGGAACAACCGTGTCATCACCTGAGAGCCGACTCGCTGTCGAGCTTCGGTAATTGATGATTTACAAGGTACTTGCCAATACTTCCCCACTTTCACCCAAGCTTCACTCAAACCATCTACGAGGTTTTTCAAGACTGTTCTCATTGATGCCCTGGACCACAAGCTCATGGCAACAATCAGACAAACCACTAAATGCGATGGTAAAGCTCGTTTTCGATCTTCGCCTGCTTTGGCTTTACCGATTGCTTGTTCAATTGCTGCCGATGGAATTGCAGTTTCTAAGGCTTTTAGTACCGTACCTGGTTCGATGGCATGCGATATCAGGGAGAATTCTTTGAGTTGCATTCTTGCTGATGATACCCTAGCGACAACCCTCAGTTTATCTGGTTTTAGGCTTAACCGAACCGTATTGGGAAGCATCTCACTTCTACGATGAGTACAAATACTCAAGCGCAAAACTAAGCTTTTTCAGGTATCAGTGGGAAACAATTCTGGCTGTGGAATCCCAATTTGAAAACCCTATTTTTGCGAAAAGCCCTAGTATGTAAGATTTATTACAATAAGTATAAATATTTATTGCAAAGGTAAGATGCTCCCAGAAACCTCCTGTGGCAAGAGTTCAGATTATGCCCCTACTTCAAAGCTTTGGTTGATGAGGAGAACCCGTAGCAATTTCTTTAGTGTAATGAATTAAACCGCACCTTGATAATCTTGCCCACTAAGGAGCTATTCGTTTCAGAAATAACATTCCCTTGCTCATCTTGAAATACAAATTTTTGCACTATGTTGATAACGAGCGCCGTTGTATCAGGGTTATCAATTAGGGTTGTGTCGCAAAAAGAGAGGGCTATTACCAAGGTTAGGCTTGCAAGCTTTTTTGACAATATAGTTGTAAATAGCAATGTTGTGTAGCCATTTCAACAAGTTTACTTTTATCAATTAGTAGTTTTTTAACAATCTAATTAAATACTCAAAGATAGTTTTACAGAACCAAATTGTGAGAGTGCTAAGTTTTGTTTTACTAGACACAAATACTACTTAATTTGTTGCAAATACTTAGTTAATACTTGTTTAAGTCCCAGTTAAAGTTGCTAATTAAAGAAAATGAACTATACAGCAAGTCTGTTAAAAATAAAAACTTTATGTCAGCAATTATTTACTAAAAATCATTTTTTAGGCAGACAAAATATTTAACTACCTATAAAAAATTCTTTTAGCACTAGGTAGCCTTTAGAGGGAAGAAAATATTTTCTGTATTAAAGATTGCAGCTTATAGGTATAGAATTAATCACGAAATAAATCTATTTAAATGTCAACTTATTTGACCCCAATCCCCAATGAATTTTAAAAATGGCAGAACAGAAAGCTTTATGCACGTTATACCAAGTTGATAATTCATTTTGCTTTGCGCCAAAATTGTTAAAAGCAAGTTTTGAGGTGAAATGCAGAACGTTAACCCAAGTAAAACTCCCCTACCTAGCAC
>JACCVJ010000692.1 GCA_013698215.1 Tatlockia sp.
GCTAGTATTTGACGAGCCGCAATTTAGCATTACTCCCGGTCAAGCGGCGGTTTGGTACGATGGCGATGTGGTAGTAGGTGGCGGCATTATTGAAAAGCAGACGTGAAATTATCAAGCAAGTTTTTAGAAGGTAAACAGTAATTTGTTTACCTTTTTTATTTGCTAAAGTAGCTACAAAATAATTTCCTACTATGTCAAAATCTGATGAAAAATTAAAAGCCGTTTATGCCAGCGATCGCAACCAGTGGCGAGTATGGTTAGAAAAAAACCACTGTACATCTCTCTGTGTATGGCTTGTGTATTACAAAGTCAAAAGTGGTAAGCCAAGCGTTCGATACAGCGAAGCGGTAAAAGAAGCTTTGTGTTTTGGTTGGATTGACAGTAAAGTAAAATCCTTAGACGAAGAATGTTATATGCAAGTATTCACACCCCGAAAACCAAAAAGCGTTTGGTCAAAATTAAACAAGCAATATGTTGAAGAACTTATAGAACAAGGTTTGATGACGGAGGCTGGTTTTGAGAAAATCGAAGTAGCAAAGCAAAATGGCTCATGGTATAAGTTAGATGCGATTGAAGCATTAATAATTCCAGCAGATTTAAGCCAAGCTCTAGTAGCAAATGAAACGGCTAACAAATATTTTGAGTTATTTAGCAACTCATCCAAAAAAAATATTCTCAGTTGGGTTGAAAATGCCAAACGCCCAGAGACAAGATTAAAAAGAATTGAGCAAACGATAATTTCAGCAACGCAGAACAAAAATCCCTTAGCTCGATGATGCTGCGATAACTTGGTACGATAGGTGCTTGTAAATAGAATCTAAATATCATGAGTTATAGAGACGGTATTGCTCCTCACGGAATGCAGTTAATTAATCGCATTGCCACAACTGAGCAAAAGCAAGAATTTTTAGAAAAAGCTGAAGTTTTGCCGCGAGTAATGCTTGATGAGCGTGCTGTTTCAGATTTAGTTATGCTGGCGATCGGGGCTTTTAGTCCGTTAACAGGATTTATGGAGCAAGCAGACTACGATCGCACAGTTGTAGATATGCGTTTGGCTAATGGCTTACCTTGGTCAATTCCAATTACTTTATCTGTAACTACAGACGTTGCATCGCCACTAAAAGAAGGTAGCTTAATTCGTTTAGACGATTCTACAGGTAAATTTATCGGCGTTTTGGAATTAACCCAAAAGTATCGCTACGACAAAGCTACCGAAGCAATTAATGTCTATAAAACTGATGACGCTAATCATCCCGGCGTACAAGTAGTTTATAACCAAGGGGAAATAAATCTAGGCGGGGCAATTTGGCTATTGCAACGCGAAGATCATCCCCAGTTTCCCGCTTACCAAATCGATCCCATCGAGTCGCGGCGAATGTTTAAAGAAAAGGGCTGGAAAACAATTGTCGGTTTTCAAACTCGCAACCCCATCCACCGCGCTCATGAATACATCCAAAAGTGCGCGATGGAGACAATAGATGGTTTGTTTTTACATCCTTTAGTAGGCGCAACTAAAGAAGATGATATCCCCGCCGATGTGCGGATGCGCTGTTATGAAATTATTTTAGAAAACTATTACCCCCAAGATCGGGTAATTTTGGCAATTAATCCCGCCGCCATGCGTTACGCTGGGCCGCGCGAGGCAATTTTTCATGCGATTGTACGGAAAAACTACGGTTGTACTCACTTTATCGTCGGGCGCGATCATGCCGGGGTAGGTGATTATTATGGTACTTACGACGCTCAATATATTTTTGATGAATTTGAATCAGCAGAATTAGGCATTGTCCCCATGAAGTTTGAACACGCTTTTTACTGCACTCGCACTGAGTCAATGGCGACAACAAAAACTAGCCCTAGCTCTCCCTCGGAGAGGATTCATTTATCAGGGACAAAAGTTCGAGAAATGTTGCGCCGGGGAGAACTTCCACCGCCTCAATTTTCTCGCCCAGAAGTAGCCGCCGAATTAATTAGAGCTATGCGACTTTCTATAGAAGCTTGACTTCCTGCTAGGCTAATAGCTACGGGCTGATGGCTGAAAGATATGAAACGGCGGAATTTTTTTAAAAGGGCAGGCTGGATACTAGCAACGCTAGGTATAAGTGAAGTGGAGTGGATAAAATTAGGCGATCGCGTTTCTTTGGCGATCGCCAGCCCACTTAATCGTAAACTAGCTCTATTGGTAGGTATTAATCAATATTCAGGCAATTCACCTTTAGCAGGTTGTCTGACAGACGTTGAGTTGCAAAAAGAATTACTGATTCACCGTTTTGGTTTTGTGGAGTCCGATATTCTAATTTTGACGGATAAACAGGCTACTAGAACCGGGATTGAGAGCGCCTTTTTGAATCATTTAACGACTCAAGCTAGAAGTGGAGACACTGTTTTATTTCACTTTAGCGGTTACGGTCGTCGCCTACAATTAGGCAACGATCTAAACTCTATAAATAGTTTAGTTACTAGCGATGATGGCGTAGATAACGATTTGACCGAAGAAGCGATCGCTTTATTATTACAGAGTCTTTCTACTCCTGACATTACAACCATTTTTGATACAGGTTTTCTGTTTCCTAGTATTGCACCCAGCTATTTAAAGGTTCGCTCTCTACCTGCTTTAGCACAATGGCAATTAACAAAAGTAGAATTAGCTTTTCAGCAAGAACTTAAGAATAAGCAAAAATTAGTTCCTAAACCCACTATTATCAGCGCAATTGCTAATGGTGGGTTGGCGGTAGAGGGACGATGGACGGGTTTTAGTGCGGGATTATTTACTTATGCTTTGACTCAATATTTGTGGGA
>JACCVJ010000001.1 GCA_013698215.1 Tatlockia sp.
GGCTATTTCATGGAGCTTGATGAATCGGAAGATGCTAACTTGTTAACGCAACCAGTAGCCGCCGTAAAACAAGCTGTAGAAAAAACTAAAAATGCTACCGTTGAAGTAGCAAAGCAAGCTGTAGAAACAGTAAAAACATCCGAGCCAGTAACCGCCGCCAAACAAGCTGTAGAAAAAGCTAAAACATCCGAGCCAGTAGCCGCCACTAAACAATCTGTAGAAAAAGCTAAAACCTCTGAATCTGGTCAAAAAGTAGCAGCAAATGCCGAACCTGTAGCTGCTAAAAAGAGTAAAGTTGAGTTAGTGCAAACAGCAGAAGGGTTGAAAGCAGAACCAGCAAAACCAAGCATTTCTATAGCAGCAAGCAGCAACGGACAAAACAAAACTGAAACAACTTTTGCGCCCAAGTATCTTAACCCAGTTAATAGTTCGACTAGCCGTCGTCGCCCTGGGGCAAATATGACTAACTTCCTTGATATGGCAAATCAGGTAAAAAAACAAGCTAAAGATTAATTGGACTTAAGAGGAGAAATTTATTTCTTCTCTACTCATCTATTTTATTAGCTGCTTTAATCGAGACTAGAGTGCTGTACAAAGTAAACGCCGAATCCCAGCTAGATTGAGTGCGGCGCAAAAGATGAATATGAGAAGGAATGCGCCTTAATAGTTCGATTTGGTCGATTATAGTTTCCGCAAAAGGAGAAAAATCAGACCAAATTGGGGTAGATGGTAGTTGAAGGGAGAGAAAATCGAGCAGGCTATTCCAGCTAATTCTAATGGTTGAGCGATCGCATTTATCGATCTTTGTAACGCCTTTTTGGTATTGGTAGCTGTGATCGTGGATACGCAAAATAAAACCTCGATTAGGCAGAAGTAAATCGCAAAAGTAGGCGTAGTCTTGAGTTTTGGTTTTGCGCTGAAGTTTGCTCCTAACGTCTCGATCTACTACTTGTTCAAAAATAGGTAATAATCCTAAAGTGCGATCGCTTACTTCTGACCAATTGAAAGTCATAGCACCCATTTGACTTTGTTCGTTTTTGCAAATGACAGTAGCTTGAGGTTCAGCGTACTGAAAATAGCTAACTTAAAAAACGCGGATTTGGTTAATTTCTGCTAGAGTTGCCCAAAAACAAGGAATACCCACAGCGCAGAGTTGCTGACCTAAAAATTTTAATTCACCAATCGCCCCGCTTTTATAAAACCGCCAACCGCGATTAGGAAGTTGTAGCCGTGCGGCGTAGGGTTCAATTTGCATAATTTGAGCAAAGTTTTGAGCCGCTACAGTTTTGTTTTCACTAGCTATGGCTTTTAAAACTGATACCCCTAATTGATTATTATTGGGCTGCGTAGTAGCTTGAGCAATCCCCCGTCGCCCAAGTTCAAAAATTAGGGTTTCTAGGCGCTGTAAACTTTGACGTGTTCGAGCTAAAAGTTTTGTATTAGTAACGTCTTTTAGGAGTTTTCGATAGACATTTTGGGCGGCTTCTAGTTCTCCTAACCCTTCATACAGTCTTCCCGCGTAAAATTGTACCCAAAGATTGTCGGGGGATGTTTACATCAACAAAACTTACACCAATTCTTTATGAAGCTGCGCTAAATAAAGCTTCAAGAATGAAGTCATACTAAGTTGCAGTCAGAGGTAGCATTTTAAGATGAGGAAAGTAAGTCATTGAACGTAAGCGCTCACAATTAGAAGAAAGTTCAAGTAAGCCTTGACACAGAACATCTTCTACTTGTGCAATTGATGAAAATGCCTGATTATAAAAATGATTTTCTCCAATCTCCTCCCAGATATGTTCAACGGGCATTAACTCTGGACTATAAGCGGGCTGAAAAATCAACCGGATATTTTCGGGAACTGTTAAACAATTAGAGCGATGCAAAGAGGCTTTATCTAATTGTAAAATTACAAAATTATCAGCAAATTCTCTGGAAACTTGCCCCAGGAATAAATTCATCATTTTGGTATTAGCGTAGGGTAAGACTAAGCAGGTCTAATGACCTAATTGGGGTGCGACGGCAGCATAAGCATAAATATATTGTCTGACTTGCGGATGGGGTACGATTGGACGTACACCTTTTGGACACCAGCAAGAGCGAACTTCTCCTAGGCGACCAAACCTGCCTTCATCTCCGGTCATCAATACTATGGGTCTATCGCAGGGGTTTCTGGAAAGGTTAATTTCCTCTACCAAGTCAGAGAAGTTTTTTTAAATTCATTGACAGCCTTTTGCTCTTGTTTGGGATGGGAAGGTCTAGGGACAATTTTGCGCCATTGATGCCGTTCTATAAGCGATAAATTGTCGTTTTATGTACTTCAAAGCAACATTTTTGCTCGTAAGCAAGTTTGATTTGGATTGCGGTGGCAATCTGACCACGCCATGCTTTTTCTTTAAACGAATCTATTAGTTGTTTTTCCGAGTCCCAACTTAAATAACAATTACGTCTGCCCCCTTTTCCTGGTGACTCTAGCCCGCTAACTCCAAGGCGGTTATATTGCTGAATTACTTTTCCGACAAACCCTTGTGATACCCCTAGGTGTAAACCAATCTCGGCGGACGTTCTTGGGTCAGCAAGTGCATTGTATATCACCAGCCATTTTTGTCTGTCCCAATAGGATGATGCTAACTTTACTTTTTCCTTGACCGTCTCTAAATCTAAATGAGGACAGGCTTGTGTAACTTGACCCCTATGTACCTTGAGAATTTTAGGTTTACAAGTTTTCTCCCTTTTTATACTCTACTACCTTTGATCACAACTTAGTATTAGAAGGACGCGACAGATTAAAAATTGGCGGATTATTAATGTTACCTTATTTTGCTTTTTTAGTGCCAAACGAGCAAGATAATAATAGCATTTATGCTCGCGCCGACCAATTTTTACTTAATACTGAATCTGCCTTGCGTTACTATGTAAATGAAGCGCAAAGTACCTTTGATGCTGTTTATATGCTAGGAAATCAAAATCCTAGTAATG
>JACCVJ010000038.1 GCA_013698215.1 Tatlockia sp.
TGGCAATTATTGCACCACTGCAAAGGTGTAGTTATTGGCGATAAATTAGAGCGACGCAATCGTTTAGATAGCGACTTAATCCTGGCAATGACACCGGGAGAGAAAAATTTTGCACTGCAAGTCGAGCATTTGCTAAACAAAATTGAAGCACCAGAGTATAGACAAGTGAATTTAGAAGCCTTAATGGAACTTGCAGAAATCGCCCAGCGCAACCCAAAATTACAAATTGAGGAATATATTGTACTGGATGTGTTGGTAGGTCATGCAGTACGTTTAGGATGGCTAGAAAATAATGCTGAAAAAGGCGATCGCTATGATGAATATAAAGCCGCCGCGTGGAAGTCTTTTTACAACACTTCTCCAAGAGTTTGTGCGGCGCTAGTTGTAAAAGCCGTCCGCTTCCTTACTCAATTTGGGGCTTAAGCTAAAGATAGAAATAAGAGAAAAAACATGGAAATAGGCGTTCCCAAAGAGACAAAAGACCAAGAGTTTCGCGTAGGTTTGAGTCCTAGTAGCGTCCGCGTACTCAAAGAAAACGGTCACAACATAGCTGTAGAAACTCTTGCAGGTATGGGTTCGGGCTTTACAGATGAGGAGTATCAGCAAGCTGGAGCGCAAATTGTTAATGCTGTAAATGCTTGGAATCGTCAGCTAGTAGTTAAAGTTAAAGAACCCGTAGCCTCAGAGTACGATTTTTTAGCTAAAGAGCAGTTGTTGTTTACCTATTTGCATTTAGCCGCAAACCGCCCCTTGACCGAACAATTGATTGATTCAGGGATAACTGCGATCGCCTACGAAACTGTAGAACTTTCTGGCGCTAATAAACTACCTCTCCTTACGCCCATGAGCATCATTGCGGGACGTTTGGCGGTGCAATTTGGGGCGCGGTATCTCGAACGTTCTCAAGGCGGTAGAGGGATTCTTTTAGGGGGCGTACCAGGTGTTAAACCAGGGAAAGTTGTAGTTTTAGGTGGCGGTATCGTCGGTACGGAAGCGGCGAGAATTGCCGTAGGAATGGGTGCGGCGGTACAAATCATTGATGTAAATATCGAGCGTTTAGCATATCTTGAAACTATATTTGGCTTTAGAGTAGAGCTACTTTACAGCAATTCTGCCCAGATCGAAGCGGCGGTAAAGGATGCCGATTTGCTCATTGGGGCGGTTTTAGTTCCAGGACGTAAAGCACCGATTCTTGTCCCTCGCAGCTTAGTTAAACAAATGCGATCGCATTCCGTTATTGTTGATGTGGCTGTTGATCAAGGCGGTTGTGTCGAAACCATGCACTCAACATCCCATACTCAACCTACTTATATAGATGAGGGCGTGGTGCATTATGGAGTTCCAAATATGCCCGGTGCAGTACCGTGGACGGCAACTCAGGCGTTAAACAATAGTACATTACCCTACATTTTACAATTAGCTAATCTTGGAGAAAAAGCCTTAGAAATCAACTCAGCTTTGGCGCTAGGAGTGAATGTAACTAAGCATCAATTGGTGCATCCGGCGGTGCGAGAGGTGTTCCCAGACTTAGTTAATTAATATCAAAAATCTATATGTTGTAGGATGTGGAACTATGGCTAAAGTAAATCTCCGCCTAGCTGATAATATTAGCGGCGATTTTTATGTTGATAGTAGTTGTATTGACTGCGATACTTGTCGTTGGATGACTCCATCAGTTTTTAATCGCGCTGCGGGACAGTCGGTGGTATATCATCAGCCAACAAATGAAACCCAAAGATTGCGGAGTCTGCAAGCGCTCTTAGCTTGTCCGACAAGTTCCATTGGTACAGTCGAAAAGCCTGTAGATATTAAAAGCGCGATCGCCTCTTTCCCGATTCCCATCGCCGAAAATGTCTACCATTGCGGCTATCACTCTGAAAAGTCCTATGGCGCAGCAAGTTATTTAATTGTGCGTCCAGGAGGTAATGTTTTAGTAGATTCGCCTCGATTTGCACCGCCTTTAGTTAAACGTTTAGAGGAAATGGGTGGGATTCGTTACTTGTATCTAACCCATAGAGATGATGTAGCCGATCATCAAAAGTTTCATGAATACTTCAAATGCGATCGCATTCTCCACAGCGATGATATTACAACAGATACTCGCAATGTTGAAACACAACTAATTGGTTTACAACCTTTTGCCTTAGATAGCGATTTATTAATTATCCCCGTACCCGGACACAGTAAAGGTCATACAGTTTTGCTGTCCAAAAACTTCCTATTTACCGGAGATCATTTAGCATGGTCAGAAGGGTTACAGCAATTAGTAGGCTTTCCCGATGTTTGTTGGTACTCTTGGTCAAAGCAAGTTGAATCAATGCGTCAATTACTCCATTACTCTTTTGAATGGGTTTTGCCTGGTCACGGTAGGCGCTACCATGCGGATACAGCGACAATGCACCAGAAAATGCAGCAGTGTGTAACTTGGATGGAATCAGTACGTTAATTTAGCTTTTTACCAAAGGTAAATGCACTCTAAAACAAGTTTTTCCCGGTTGAGATTCAAAGTAAATATTACCGCCGTGTCTATTTACAACTATGCGGTAAGTAATTTCTAAACCTAAACCTGTCCCTTCCCCCACACCTTTAGTTGTAAAAAATGGTTCAAAAATCCGCGATTGAATAGCAGGGGGAATACCTGCACCATTATCAACAATTTCGGCGATCGCACTACTATTATCTTGAAAGGTACGAATTTTTAGTTCGCCCTTACCACCCATAGCATAGATTGCATTATCAATTAAATTCGTCCATACTTGATTAAGTTCGCTGCCGTAGGCGTTAATTAAGGGAATAGTGCGATCGTAGTTCTTCGTTACTACAATTCCTTGTTTAAGTTTATGACCGAGTATCAGTAAAGTATTATCTATTCCCTCATGAATATCTATTTCTTGCAAAGGCGCGGTATCCATATAGGTATAGCCTTTTACAGCTTTGACTAACTCAGAAATTCGCGTTGTACTTTGCTCAACTTCGTTAATTAATCCTGAAGTGGCTAAGTTTGCCTCTAACCAAATTAGGGCATCATTTAGAGATTGACTGTCTAAATTGTTCTTAATCTCCGCTAATTTTTGCGAATCTATGCCGAAGTTTACGAGGGTAGGAGCAAGTTGCCAAGCTTTGCTTACATCGTGGTTTTCTAGCCACTCCGTAACTTCGTCTTCTCGATCGCTTTGAGTTAAAGTATCGTATTGAGGGGACTTAGCAAAGTACGAAATTGCGTCTATTTGCACCTTTGCCAAAAACTTTAATTGTTCGGTAGTCAAACAATGCTGATTTAACTGCACTGTTAAACTTTGCAAGCTAGTAAACCGCTCTTTTAAAGCATTAGCTGCCCGTTTTCCGGCGGCGGCGGGATTATTCAATTCATGGGCTAAACCTGCGGACATTTTACCCAAGGCTGCTAATTTTTCTTGCTGTCTTAGCTGTCCTTCAACATCTATAGTTCTTCCCACCATTGCCGCCAAAATTGTATCACCTACGGAAGCGCATTC
>JACCVJ010000054.1 GCA_013698215.1 Tatlockia sp.
GATTAGTAAAAAAGTAGCTACCAACTCCCAAGCCAGAGCGCGGACAAAAAAAGTTTTCCGGCGCGTTACTACCAGAGCAAAAAGCCGTCAGCAATCCTACCGATGGACAACTAAAACTGTACGTTAAGCTGCGATCGGGAGGTTTAGATGCAACTTTTTAAACATTGCTTCCCTTGCTTGAGTTGCTAAAGTATCATCTAAGGGTGCGATTACCATGTCTGCTTGGTACTTTAGTTTTAAGGCGGTTTGAATTAGCCAATCGGCAAGGGCTGGATTTTTTGGTAAAAGAGGCCCGTGAGAATAAGTAGCGATCGCATTTTGATAAAACGCTCCTTCTGTTCCATCTTCGCCATTATTGCCTAATCCAGTTACTACGCGCCCCAAAGCTTCAACACTACATAACTTTGTTCGTCCCCCATGATTTTCAAACCCAATTAAGTAAGGCGTACCGCTCATTGCTTTTAATTCTTGAGCTAAACGATTAGCTGTAACTTCTACTACCAAGTTGCCAATACAACGGCGAGCATTTTCTCCCGGATGTATCGAAACAAAATCAAATAGCCCTAGTCCCTGAATTCTTTTACCTAAGGCTGGCTCGTAGTAATGCCCTAATAACTGGGGTGCGCCGCAAGTAAAAACACCAGGAATACCAGCATTAATTTTTACTTTAATTGCTTCGGCTTTACTGCCTTGCAAATCGCGCATGACAATCTCTTGTTGCCGATCTTGAGCGCCGCCACCAATAAACAAATCTACTTTGTGAATATCTGCTGCCGTAGCATCGCGCTCTAGAGGCAATATATTTACATCGTACCCTCTCCACTGACAGCGCCTTTGAATACAGATAACATTACCGCGATCGCCGTAGGTACTCATCAGTGTTGGATAAAGCCAACCAATTGTTAATGCCAACTTATCTTGATTCATATCAAGCATTTTACCTAGGAATATAAAATAGGTCTATCCTTACGCTGTTTAAAAAATGCGATCGGTTAGCAATTTACTATAATTAAAATGGACGTACCCCGACTCGAACGGGGGACTTCTACGATGTCAACGTAGCGCTCTAACCAACTGAGCTATACGTCCAAGAATCTCTAAAGATAGCATATGTCTAGCCTGGGTGCAAATCAAGCACTCCTTGAAACCCAGAATTAGCTCTATGTATAGATTTCAGTCCAAGACATCAAGACAAGCTTATTTTCTATGCAAGGCGAATTGAAGCCTTCCCCCTCTCGCTAGTTGCATAAAAGTTGCATAACGCCGTGAGAGAGATACAAGTAGGAAATAACAATGGCAGATGCTTGATTCGCTTCAAGTATCTGGATAGGTCTTTTAACATTACTCAAGGGAGTTATGATGACTGAGCAGAGAGAGCGGCAGCAGAGGCACTAGCTAAACGAATCTATAGCGATATCCTCTTAGGCAAATTTGACCCCACTCTCAATAGTTACAAGCCCGCCTTGGGTATTTCTAGAGAACAAGCCAAGAAGTCTATGCAAGAGATGCTAGAGGTACAAAAGGTAGTTACTGGGGGGCTTAAAGGGTTGTGGGAGCAATTTCTAGGGGCGCAGGACTTGACCCCCAGGCAGTCCAATCAAGACTGTAAATCAGTCACAGCGCTATTGAAAAACTATGGTAAACCTATCCCTCTTGATGAGATACCAGCATTCCTCGATTGGATGAGGAATAGATTTTCTGCCCCAACCTTCAACACCTACTTGAACTACCTGAAGCACTGCGGCGGCTGGGCAGTACAACGAGGCATAATTGGTAAAAACCCTTTCGCAGAGGTCAAAACTGAGAAGAACGGCTCTAAGCCCAAGCCCCAGCCTTTCACCAAGAAAGAGATATAAGCTATCATCAGTGCTTTCGAGTCTAGTACCTACTACTCCCACTATACTGATTATGTGAAGTTTCTCTTTGCTACAGGGGTTAGAACTTCCGAAGCTATTGGTTTGAGGTGGAAGCACATCAACTTTGACCGCGAGGAGATAAAAATATACGAGGTGTTAGCTAGAGGTGACAACGGGGAAACCTCTGGTTCTAAGCGGGTACGAAAGGGAACTAAAACAGAAAACCGTCGGGTATTGCCATGCACGGGAAAGCTTAAAGAGATGCTGTGGGCAAGACGGCAGCCGAGGGCTAATGACCTTGTATTTCCCAGCCCGACGGGTCAGGGATAATTCATTCTAGAAGTAAAAGAAGTAAAAATAGCTTGTCGATGTCATGGGTAAGAAATCGTTCCGCCTTGGTGAGAGAATCATAACCGCCCAGACGGGCAAGATTGATGGCTTGTCTTGCGGATGATAGACCAATTGGTGGCAGCATTGGAGTTACTCAATGGAGCATTGTCTTCACCAAAAATCACATCTAGTACCCAGTAAAGGGCGATTCTCAATTCCCCAATGCTGTCGAATCCCCTCTGCAAAGGTAATCGCCTTTGAGACTAAGGAGCTAATGTAATGGTTAGTTTGTAGATATTTCTTACCTGAGCGGATACCGATGCGTTCTACTTGAATCAAGCTTTGTGCTTCTACCCAATCGGGGTCAATATTCTTCAGTTCAGTAAAGGGTAGTCCTGAATAGGTAAGGATAAGATATAGATAGATATAAAAAGAACCATGTCAGAAAATACCATCTTCTGTCCGCGCTGTGACTCCAATGAGGTTGTTAAAAATGGATTTATTCATAATGGCAACCAAAACTTTAAGTGTAAACAGTGTGGAAGGCAATTTGTCCTTAAGCCGAAAAATAAGCTGATCGCCCAGGAGACTAAAGACTTAATAGATAATTTGTTGTTAGAGAAACTACCTTTAGCTGGCATTGCCAGAGTTACTGGTGTAGCAGAAAGATGGCTACAAAACTACGTCAACACTTTATACGCATCGGTGTCAAAAGAAGTAGAGGTTTGGCCCAAAAAAAGGGGCGGTTAACTATCCAGTGCGATGAGATGTGGTCATTTGTTGGCAATAAAAAGAACAAACAATGGATTTGGTTAGCCTTGGATATAGAAACAAAGGAAATCGTCGGTGTATATGTCGGCAAGCGTAGTCGCGATGGAGCTTCTGGTTTATGGCGATCATTGCCTGGATTATATCGACAATGTGCTATGTGTTATACCGACCTTTGGGCTGCCTACAATGATATTTTTCCCGAATGTAGACATAAAGCAGTCAGCAAAACCAGGGGCAAAACTAACGCCATTGAGCGCTTTAATTGTACTCTGCGTCAGAGGGTTTCACGCTTGGTCAGACAAACCTTGTCATTCTCCAAAAAACTAGAGAACCATATCGGAGCTATCTGGTATTTTATCCATCACTACAATGAATTGCTACGGCTTTAGGTGTACCTATCCTTACTTGTTCAGGACTACCTCTCTGGCAACAATTCACCTTTGGATTAACAGGATTTTGTTAGTGGGATAGACTCATAGTAACTTCGGCATCCACTGATGGTTCCCATCACAACTAATAGCAAAATTAGCCACAATGGATAACGTTTACCTCGCGATGCGCGGAAATCTCGTATTTCCTGAAGTGAAGTAATTAAATTCGC
>JACCVJ010000056.1 GCA_013698215.1 Tatlockia sp.
GGGAGCTTCAGGAGGGCAAATATTATCCGAGACCGTTCATGTAGCCTCCTTTTTCCTCCTTTTGCTACCTGAGATTCTGTTAATAAAGAGCGACTGTACACATTTCAACGGACAGATATGCCCTAGCTAACCAATCGCCCTAGCCCCGCTAACTTCTGCTCTAGGTTATTGACCCGCTCTTGTAAATCAGAGATCGCTGTTTTAACGCTACTGGGGTCAGTTTTACCTAAATACTGGGCAATCGCATCCCTGACTATCTCAGCTTCCTTGCGACCCGCCGAGTGCGCGATCGCCTTGATTTGTTCCTGCCAAACTTCGGGAACCCGCGCCCCGACCATCGGTGAATATGCCATCGCTGCTAATTCTGCTATCAGTGTTAAATCAAGGGTAGCTAATTATAACTGTAGTCGGTGATAGCAGGCGTAGGCATAGATGGCAGAGTCACCGATGGTTGGGGCTAGGGTTCCCCAGGACTGGCAACAACAAATAAGTGCGATCGCCCTGGCTGCGGGTCGCAAAGAAGCAGAGATAGTCAGAGAAGCATTAGGGCAGTATTTGAATCAGACTGACCCGGCAAGTGTGAAGGGTGCTTTAGCTGATTTGCAAGACCGGGTGGCTAACGTGGAGCGGAAACTAGCCTCTCTAGGTCGTCTGGTTGGGTAGTGGGTTAATTGGCAGCGTTTAATGCGTTTGAAGGGGAACTATGTCAGTAAAAGTAGAGCGACAGAATACTATTACTAGGAAGAATCTTAATCAGTCCGCCGTCTGTTTAGTGTGCGAGCAATGCGGATATATTTATGGTTTCTTCCATTATGAGCATCACCAAGGTTCTGCCACGTTTCCACTTGGGGAAAGCCAAGATACGTGCAAAATGGGACATGATGTAAAGTTATGTTAAGCAGGATGCTAGAAAGCTAGTTAGACGAACCCCTTCAGTTGTCTAAAACAAAAGACGTACCCTCATCCAAAGCCTGTGGCATCACCTCAAAGTCAACTAAATAAGCACCAAATTGTTAATACGACTCGTCAGATAAGGACTCGATGCTGCAACATCATCTCCAGCTAATTTAATCTTTTCTGCTGCTCATTACGCGAACGGTAAGTCATCAGTTTATTTAGGAGATTTCTCATTTTTAACGCCCAAAATAATCTCTATCAAACCACCAATAAAAATACAAATAATACCGTAGCTAATCATGTAGCTTAAAGTATCAAATGGTGGATAATTCTTCGGTTGACCACCTCCGACAAATAGCAGAATTGGCAGCCGAATTAAAGTTAAACTATCAATAGATAAGAGCGCGACCAACACAATTCCTATGATAAATTTTAAAGGTGTTGCTAATTTAATATTTACTTGTAGGCAATAAAGCCAAAAGTACATACCTACTAATAAGGCAGCAAAAAATTCTCCAATATGGATATTATATTCAGGGGTAATAGAAATTATTTTTGTAGTAATAAAACCTATAGTAATTCCTACTATAAACCCTAGTAAAGCTTTTGGAGAAAATAAGCCCTTGACAAAATCTATAATTCTTTCCATGTTTTAATCCTTCAAGCTCTTCGCTTATTTAATAGACGTATAAAGTTGTAGATAGGTGTACTGAACTGCTCTATTGCCGACTATTAAGTATATTCAACAGAATGAGAGGCGTTTCCAGATGCGTCAGCAAAATTGTTGCTAGTTAACAAGGCAGCGAGCGATAAGGCTACCCTGGCTGACGCTGACATTAGCGAAGCAGACTTCACTAGAGTCTACTCCAATGAAGCCATAGACAAACATAAAAAGGCAGAAGCGCAAGCCCTCTGTGAAGCGGAAGAGGCTCATGAAAACCACGACCATCAACAATACGACGCCGTTGATGAGGAGCAATACTCAGACGAACGCCTTAAAAGCGAGGGAAACAAACTCCTTAAAAACGAAATCAGCAAAGCCAAAGGCAAACCTAAGCTCCCCGATTATCTGCAAGCACCTAAATTATCACAGCCAGAGCCTCTAGACCCCAAACAACCATGACTTTTTACCTGCTCCTGAGAGGGGGAGATGGGTGCGATCGCTGATTTACAAGAGCGAGTGATTAATTTAGAGCGGAAACTGGGGCGATTAGCGGGGTAGTACGGCTGTACTTTACGGGGCTTTTGATGTGGGGTACTCGCTCCCATCCCAACTCAATAAGTTTTCCGTTTTCTTCCCAAATCCTGATCGCCTCGTGGCTGACATTGAATA
>JACCVJ010000067.1 GCA_013698215.1 Tatlockia sp.
ATTTCAGCATCCGTGCATTTGGGTTGGTTATTTGATTTTCTCCAATTGCCTCCATTTTTCTCGCTTTTTAAGCCATCATCAGCCAAACAATAGACTAAAATTAGTTGTTCACTTATACTCAACATTAGACATTATTTGAAATAAGATAATTCCTCAACATTAGTAATATCAATGGTTTGTAGTGGTTGTCGAAATATAACTCGGAGATTGTGCAAACCACAGGCAATCTCCATGACAACATCCGAAATATGCTCTTTCGTTAGTCTTAACTCGTCTTTCACAATTCGACATCGCTTCACTCCGCTAATCACATTTTCAACTACTATTCGCACGCTTGAAATAATTTTATTCAAGAATTTATCAACTTGCGTCAATTCTTGTCCTCTGACTTTTTTTTTGGTTGTTGCACCAATACGCCTTTCGGTTGGTAGCCTTGAAATCCTGTATCTTGCGTCAAACTCGCCTTTCTCGGATAGCTGATGTGGCTTTTATCGGCTAACTTTTTATCGTGCATTTTGCCTTCGACTGTTTCGCTTAAATAGACTACTTTCTTGGTGTTTTCATTGACCACCAATAGATTCTTGTCCGTGTGTGTTTTCTTCTTTCCGCTATACTTCGCCTTTTGTTTATCTATATTGACAGGTCTTTGCAAAAGCCTTTCCGATGCGTCGAGACTCAAGTTTGCTCCGCCTTCGCTCGCTGAACTTAAATCAGCAACTTGCTCGCCCTTGCGTTCAGGTTTCATCCCCAAATCGCTCAAACTCAGCTGCAAAACGGGCAACAACCGATGTACCCAATAATTGACTCGTCCTTGACTGATCCCAAATTGTAAGCCATGCATTGTTTGCAACGGAGAGGTTTTTTGATAAGCCAAAATGAACAATAATTTGTCGCTGATGTCCGCAAGTTTTGCTTTTCTTCCGCCGCCGCCGGCTCGGTGTTGGTGCTTTTTGGTCGGCTTCGGCTTCGGTGGCGACAAAAGTTGATAACACCTTTCAAAGGTCGGCAACAAAACCTGAAATTCTTCATCAGTTAAACTCGTAACTGAAAGAAATTCTCTCGGCTTTTCTTTTAACTCAAGATATTTTAACATTTACATAGTCTAACTGATTTTACTTATTTCAAATAATGTCTAGTAAAGAAAACGACCGTTTTCTTTACTATTCTCATATTGGACATCACAGCCAAATTTTCAACAGATTATCATAAGCTATCTTGCTCAAAGAGAAATTTGATTATAGAAATTTCCCGCCTGCGTGCAATGTACGCTAATAAAGTCGAATCATCTATTTCGAAATCTACAACTTTTACACCAAAAGTTCGGACGAATCTATTTACGCCGTTTAGAGGCGGTCTTTGACCGCCACGCTTGTAATTTGACAATGTATTCTTCAAAACGGCTAAAAGATGCGCTTTTGTTTTATCTATTTTTGTCGTAGTGCTTGTCGGAAATCTTGATTTCCGACTGAATAATAAATATATTAACAACAATATGGATCAAAATAATTTTCCGCTTTCAAAACCTTGGAATTCTTTGGAAGTCCTGAAAGGAATCACAAAGAATGATATTAAACTCCCAGAATCGGAATTTACTTCCGCAACCGATTTGTTAAAATTCGATATGTTGACGGAATTTGATTCTCAAAATTTTTGCGACTATCTAAAAAAGCGTAGAAAATCCGGTCTGCATTTTTCGGACGAATTCGACGTATTTGAAAGGGTCTGGAAAAAAGACGAGGAAAATCACTATATCGGTTATCGAAGACTACTATCGCTCTTTACCGGACTTAATGAAGACACTCTTCACGAGGAAGCCATCAATCGGTCGGTAGATTTCGGTTATATAGAAGAGTTTTTACAAGACGAGTTTATGATATGTCTTGTTCTGGCTTACGATGAAATTATTACCGTTAATTCCTGCAAAATGGATTTCGCGCTTTTTTCTTCGATGGGAAACGATAACCTATTAAAATGGATAAAAAACGTGGCACGCGACGAACATTTTCACTTTACGAATATTATCAATATTTTGAAAACAAATTATGCCGACAGATTCGACGAAATTCCGGCTTTTATCGAGAGTTTAATATCTTATGATTGTTCAGGAGATAAATACGGTTGTACGTTCGTGATGGATCACGACTCCGATAAATTTCCGAGATGCCTTTTGGAAGATTATAAAGGTAAAATAATTTATTCTTTAACAAATCATTGAGTTATTAACGAAATCTACGAGTATGAATAAAAATATCATCCCGAAAAGACAGAAGACTTTGCGAAACAGTCAGGAACTCGTGGATGAAAATCTGATTCCAGCCGATCAACAACGAGTCATTGAAAAAGTTAATTCCGTTTTTAGTATTGCAATTCCACCAACGCTTGTCCGCCTCATCAACTCAACAAACAATGATGCCATTAAACGCCAGTTTATTCCTTCGCCGAAGGAAACTGAAGTCCTCCCCGAAGAAATGTCGGACCCTATTGGCGACGTTTCGCATACTCCGGTCAAAGGCATTACACATCGGTATTTCGACAGGTTACTATTAAAACCGGTTCACCTTTGTCCTGTTTATTGTAGATTTTGTTTTCGACGCGAGTTTGTCGGCAAGGGTCATGAAAGTTTGAGAGCAAATGAGCTGGATGATGCCTTAAATTATATTGCTAATCATGAAGAGGTTTGGGAAGTTATTATATCCGGCGGCGACCCTTTAATTTTATCGGATTCCAAGCTAAACCGCATAATGCAATCTTTACATAAAATTCCTCATATTGAGATTATCAGAATTCATACTCGTTATCCTGTCGCCGAACCTGAAAGAATAACGGAGAAAATGGTAAAAGGATTGCTCGGGCAATCCGCGATTTATATAGTCCTGCATTGTAATCATCCAGACGAGTTAACGGAAGAAACGCTCGCCGCCTGCTCAAAATTTACCGACAATGGAATAGTGGTATTAAGTCAGACGGTTTTATTAAAAGGCGTTAACGACGAGGCTGAGATACTGGAAAAATTATTCAGGAAATTAGTAAAAAACAGAATCAAGCCTTATTATCTTCATCATTTGGATTTAGCACAAGGCACAAATCATTTTCGGGTTTCAATCAAAAGAGGGCAGGAACTGATGAAACAGATTCGCGGGCGGCTTTCCGGTTTGTGTCAACCCCAATACGTCATTGACATTCCGGGCGGATATGGAAAAGTGCCGATTGGTCCCGATTACGTTGAGGAAACAGCTGATTCGGAATACATAATTGAAGATATTCATAATCAAAAACATTTTTATAAAGACCTCCAAAAGTAAATACGTTTTCTTTTCAGCATGAAAATCCGTCCTGAAAATTCAAAAACCCTGTTCTGGGGCAATACGGTTAATCAGCTAATGCTACCTTCTCCCGTTCCCGAACATTCAAACAGTTTAGCGGTTTTGGCGCAACGAAAACTCTGGCTGGCTGGAGAAGGAGACGCACTAGTTACTGCCTCTCCCATAAACTCGTCTTTCCGCCAGTATGTCGAACAAACGATTTCGGTCAATCAAGCTGAAGTAACCGTCGCAGCCGCCGGTACTTCCCTAACGACGCCTTTGAGCGACGCATTGAAAAAAAAAGAATTAAAAGATTTCGTCCTGAATTATTTACAAAAAACCAAAGCTAAAATCAATTGTTACGCTTTGGATTACGATTTGTGGGAAATGGGCAAAGAATTCGGAATAGATTTTGAAGGATATTCCGAATATCCTTCAAAATCTTTGATTGACAAGATATATGAGCTAAATAGTAAAACAGGATTTCGCAACCTCGCGGCTAAATTGGGTTTGAACATACCACCGGGCTGCCCTTGCCGGGGAAATGATGAAATTATTGAGGCAACCTGCCGGTTAATGAAAAGTCATAATCAAGTCATCATCAGACTTGACCGTTCGTCGAACGGATACGGTAATTTGATAATCAGGAATGGTTCGATTGCCGAAATCAAAAATAGTATCGCTTCGCATCTCGAACTTTTCAGCCCGCAAGGGGAAAAATACGTCGTCGAAGTGTTTCTGGCACTCAAGATGTCGCCGAGCGTCGAATTTTCGATTGAAGACGAAGGATTAAAACCGCTTTACGTTTGCGACCAAAATTTTAAAAATAATTTATTCAGCGGCATTATTACTCCGCCCGTTGAGATTTCCGAAACAATCGAGCAAAAACTTCGTCAAGCCGGAGTCGCGTTCGGCAATCACTTAAAAAGTTTAGGATACAGAGGAATATTCGATTTAGACGGCGGAATAACTTCTGACGGAGAAATCGTTTTTACCGAAGTCAATGTTCGCCGAACCGCAGGAACGACTTTGTATGAATTAGTTTCAAAACTGGTCGGCAAAACCACTTTAGCAAGCGTTGTTTGGATTTACGATAGCGGGTTAATCAAACGTAAAATCAGTTTTGAAAAAATTGTTTCCATCCTGCGTTCTTCCGGTCAGATGTATTCTCCAGTCACGAAACAGGGCGTGATATTACCTGCTTACACTGTTCCCGTTGACAATCGTCTGCGTTATTTAATCATAGCCCCAGATTGGGAGGCGGCGAAAAAAATGGAAATGCGGTTTAACCGTCTGTTTCATCTCGAATAAGATAAACCAACGTTTTTCTTTATGTAATTTTTGAATCCGAATCCGACCATTGTTGTTACAATAGTTGTCTATAATCAATTGAGATATTTTTGCTGAACTATTATGAAAAAAACATTCTCGCTGGCGGCGGCTTCATTACTGAGAAATTATTTCGAAGAAGCCGAGACAAGCACTTATGCGAACAGAAAATTTGGTTTGGAAATAGAAACGCTCGTAGTTCACGAAATTACAAAAGAAATTATTTCCAGAGATACGTCTCAAAATATTCTTTTAAGCTTAATTGAGGATTTCAAATGGGAACTGAAAGGTAAATTCCGGGAGACCTATGGAGAAATAAAAAAAGACGGTTTTATACTAAAATACGATGTCGGATGGAATCTGTTCGAGCTGGTAACTCCGGTCGAATTGGTTTCTCGGTGCGAGGTTTTATTCGATAGGACAATGATTCGTTTGCAGGAATTTTATCGCGCCGCCGACAAGCTCGAAGCCGCTCCTTTATTCACTTATACCGACGGCGACGAATCTCACGCGCTAATTGAATCTACCGAGATGGACGCACTTTATTTAGAGCTTAACAGCGCGGCGATTAATTATCTGGGACACATTGCGGCGATTCACTATAACATTGATTTAACGTCAATCGAAGAAGGTATCAGAGCCATTCAAATTATCAATTCTTATTACAAAGAAAAAAATTATCCGCTGCCGGAATCACTCTATTACTGGAATAAGTTTATGACGCTTTCGCGGGCAAATTATGAATCGGAAAGATTCGGTGCGCCGCCGGAAGATTTCGAAGATTATATAAAAAAGCTTGCTTCCTTGCGGGTTTATATGAACTCGAACGGCGGAGGGCTTTATTTACAAAAGCCTCCGCAAATGATAGACGAGAATATGAACGTGGATTTGGATGTCTTCGTAACTTACGTGTGGTGGTGGACCAGATTCAGAGTGAGAAACAACAAGTTGGTTTTGGAAATTCGTAACATTCCGCGCCAAACCGATTCCGACATAGCTTCTGCGTTTGGAGTGCTTTGCGACAGATTAGACTTCAAAGATCAAGAGAGTAATTCAAGGAATTAATCGAGCCGTTCCATAAACTTCCGCATTCTAAAAGACGTTCGATGCTGGCTTGATAAATATACGTTTCCACCACCCGATTTATACTGTCTATGTGGACGATCTCACGTTTATAGACATCGGGAACTTCTTCAAAGATATCTATTCTCCGCAAAGTCTTGGAATCTACTAGATAAACTTCGCCCGTGATGCTTACTCCCTTTGCCTCGTCACGAACCATTGCCGGAAATTTCCCGAATAAATACAAACGGTAAACGGGGGAAGTCGAACAAACGGATATAATTCTTGACGAGCCGAGCAAGCGATGGTGGGAAAAGCCGCGTTTCAAACTGCCGTAAACAAATAGCAACCGATTATTTGATTTACTACCTATCATACGAATAATTTTGGGATTTTAATAAAAGATTTATCAAGCATTTCCCTGAAGTTTAAAGATTCGTCAAAATCTCAATCGGCATGCGTGGCGGCAAACTTTAAATAATTATTAAAAAACAGATTAATAAATCTTCATTTCTTTCAGAAGTTCCGTTCTTTTTTTGAGAGTCGCTTTGAGAAAGTCGTTCGAGCCGCATTGAGTCGGGTCGCCAGTATAAACTTCAGACATCACCGGACATCTTGAAGAGCAGAAATACTCGGGAGCGGAAAGTTCGCAGTTCGCGCAGCCTTTGAAATCGTCGAAAGTAATGCTTCTGATTTTACCGAACCCGTTTTCCCAAATCTCACGAAATGAGTTTTCTCGAAGATTTCCCGCTTGGTATTTGTAAGTCGAAGCACAAACCGAACACGGATAAACAGAGCCATCCGCCAATATATACGCCAGCGAGATGCCGCAAAATTCACGTCTCATAGCAAAAGAGAGTTTGTATGATTCATAGAGAAACTTAGCGACGCATAAGCCCGTCTCCGCCATCATCTCATCGTCGTGTAAATAATCCTGAATATACAAGCGGGCAGACCTTTCGGCAATTTTTTCGGTCGGCGTATATTGTGGAAAAGATTTTCCGCGTCCGATTGGGCTGAAAGGCGCTCCGCCGAAAAAGAATCGGTGTTCGCGGGCGTATTCAAAAATTTCTTCTATCTCGTGAATATTTTGATTGGTGGTAGTCGTCATCAGAGCGGTTTTGATACCGTTTTTCTTCAGCAGCATTAACCGTTCATGAATTTGTTCAAAAGTTGATAAAATGCGCAATTCCTTTTGGAACGCCTTCCCGTCCAAGCTGACGCTGATGACACATTCTTCGCGCGGAAGATTATCAATTATTTCCTGAGTAATGTAAGTGCCGTTGGTTGCCACCGACAGAACAAAACCCAGTTTGTGAGCGTAGTTCAGAATCGGAAGAAAGTCCGGGTGCATCATCGGCTCGCCGCCGACCAGCACGAGGGCAAAAACGCCGCTTGCTTTAAGTTGTTCGAGTATATTAAATATTTCTTCGGTGGAAAGCTCGTTTTTTCTTTGCGGACCGGCAGCGACATAACAATGTTTGCAGGGCAAATTACACCCTCTGGTTATCTCAAACCAAACCATTAAGGGAGCCGACAAATGAAAATCAGGAGTTATCGGAATGTGGGCGATTCGATGTTCTTCCAACTCTTCGCGGGTGCTTCCGTTAAGCAAAAGATTTCCGACATTATTATCGTAAAATCCTATATGTCCGTCCGAGAAAACAAGGGTATAACCGAAAGACTCTTTTCTGATGCGGATTTCAGGTCTTCTCATAACGGCTCTTTAGAGAAATTTTTTTGACAAATAAATAAACTATCTCCTCCCGACACATTTAACGACGGAGAAAGGAATAAAAACACACTCCCATTGAAAGGTGAAATGAATAAATTTCTGTTCACCTTAATCAATACTTCGGACAGTTTTTTGTTTTTTGAAACCCAATGAAATCAAGGCTTTTGAAACGATAAAACTGCCTTTTTTTATTTAAATCAAACTTAGGCGTTGAGCTAACTTTGATTTAAATAAGTAG
>JACCVJ010000100.1 GCA_013698215.1 Tatlockia sp.
TATTCAAGCTTTGTTTGAGTGTTACGATTATCAGCCAGATTACTCAAGATTCAAGCTCGTCAAACCTGCTAAACTAATTTCTTTAGCTACGGAGGAGCGAAAATGGATAGTTGAAGAACTAGGTATAATTAAATTTATTTAATAAAAACTTTTTATAACTATGACCTGGTTTAGCTGGTTACTACTAATATTATGTATAGGATTATATTCACGAGTTGTTAAGCTTTCTCGAAAAAATAGAAAAATCAGGGAAGTTGAGTATCTGCTAGAGAATCAACGTCATACTATTCTTGACTTGTATACTCAGTTGCAAAAACAACATAACTTAGTTGAAGACTTAACTTATCACTTGAATCAAAAAGGTGCTGGCAAGAAAAAGTATTCACAGCGTAAATTACCAGAAATAAATCAAGATAGTTTTGACGAGATTAGTAGTATTAGTACGGTTGTTTTGCAAGAGCAAGAAATCATTAAAATTTATAATAGCGAACCAACTTCATTATTAAGCAGTGCGGTAAAAGTTTCAGTTAAACCTGAAAGTATAATAAGCCCCAATAAAAGTGAGCCAATCATACTTGCAAATATTGGAAATGGCAATTATTGTTTAATTCCTGATACAGATATAAACTACTGGTTGCTACCAAAAGCTAATTTGAAGATAGATCAATACAGGTACGAAACAGTTAAGTTGTTATTTGAATGCGATAATTACGAATTAGAGTTTGACAATTATCGCTTAGATAAGCGTGCTAAAGTATCTCTGTTACCCAATGAGCGAGAATGGAAACTTGAGGAGCGGGGGGTATTGAGGTTTGTAAACTCTTTATATGAGGAGCTTGTTGCTCTTTATAATAATATAAATGTATTGAGTGCCTATATTGTTGCCAAAGTTTCTCTGTCTATTAATGACAAACAAGTCATCTTTAAAAAAGCAGTTAGTTATGATTACTTGGTTGTTGACGGCGAAGATGATAATTATTGGCTAGTACCAAGAGAAGATATAAAAATTCACTTTTCAAAATATCAAGAACTTCAAAACCTATTTGATTGTGGCAGTTATAACGAAATTTATTCAAGTTTTATACTCGCAAAACCTGCCAAAGTATCAGCTATTTTAGAACAAATACATTGGCATCTGGAAGAACGAGGGAAAATTATATTTGTATAAGAGATCCCCCCTAACCCACGTCAACAAAGTGGGAAGCAGCGCAAACTACGCGCGTGAAGGTCTCCTTCCACAAAAGTTTGTAAGAGAGAGCTACACCGCTTTTTGACTCCCCTTGAAAAAGGGGGGGAAATATCTAGAACTCTTTTGATAAAAGGGAGGAGATGGGAATCTTTAGTATTGGCTACCATCAGAAAAAATTTTAAATCTTTATACACTGCTACTTAAGTTTTGTAGCTATCGATTTGTTGGCGTAAGTCGTTTGTAGTAGCTAGTAAATCGGCTTGAGAGGTTGCAGTTTGTGCTTTTGATGCCATCCACTTCAACTTGACACTAGAATTTGCAGCTTCTTCTTCTCCTATAATTAAACATGCGATCGCACCACTACGATCAGCCCGTGCAAATTGCTTTTTAAACCCGCTTCCACTCAAATCTAATTCGACACTAAACCCTGCTTGACGAAGCTTTTGAGCGATTTTAAGGGCTTGGGCTTGGGCTTCATCACCTTTAGAAACTACATAAAAATCTATTAGTTGTGGGGGTAATGGTGACAATTGTTGCAGCAATATAGTTAAACGTTCTAAACCAATCGCCCAACCTACTGCTGGAGTTTCTACGCCCCCTAACTGACTTACTAATCCATCATACCGACCGCCGCCACAAACGGTTGCTTGCGCCCCTAAATCGTCGGAGATGATTTCAAAAGCGGTGTGAGTATAGTAATCTAAACCTCTTACCAAGCGCGGATTTACTTTGTAAGCAATATCTAAACTTGTCAATAACTGCTGTACTTGCTCAAAGTGTTGCTGCGAATACGCACCCAGATATTTTAAAATACTCGGCGCGTCTTGAGCAATTTCTTGGGTGCGCTTGTCTTTACTATCAAGAATGCGTAAAGGATTGCGAGTTAAACGCTCCTTTGAATCTGTGTCTAGCTCATCTTTGTAAGGAGTAAAATAGTCAACCAGAGCTTGGCGATAGTGCTGTCTATCTTCAATATTGCCTACAGAATTGATATCTAGGTGGAGATTTTTTAAACCCAAAGTCTGTAAAATGTCGGTAGCGATCGCAATTACTTCAACATCGGCTCTAGGGTCTGCACTACCTAACACTTCTAACCCTAACTGGTGAAACTGTCTTTGTCTTCCAGCTTGAGGGCGTTCGTAACGAAACATTGCCCCAGTATACCATAGACGCTGTACACCGCCTTGAGCGTGGAGGCTATTTTGAATATAAGCGCGGACTACTCCCGCCGTACCTTCGGGGCGTAAAGTAATGGAATAGTTTTCACTCTTGCTATTAAAAGAGTACATTTCTTTCCCGACAACATCTGTTGCTTCGCCAATTCCGCGTTTAAATAACTCTGTTTGTTCAAAAATCGGGGTACGAATTTCTTGATAATTAGCTTTATTGAGGATATTTCGGGCGCATTCTTCGATTTTTTGCCAGTATTCTATCTCTCCGGGCAATATATCCCGCGTACCTCTTAATGCTTGTATTGCGTCCATAATATTTTATTCTTTGTTCCTGATACGATTTTTAGCATCAAGAAACTT
>JACCVJ010000102.1 GCA_013698215.1 Tatlockia sp.
TTTTAATATTATGGAATTAGTTGGCATGAATTTTCGCATCGGTTGTGCTGTATGGTCTTACAAAGGTTGGGTAGGAGACTTTTATCCGCCAAAAAGTCGTAGTAGCGAGTTTTTGAGGCTTTATAGCGAAGTCTTTTCAACGGTTGAAGGTAACACGACTTTCTACGCCATCCCCAACCAAGATACTTTAAAGCGCTGGATAGTAGAAACTCCGCTAAGTTTTAAGTTTTGCTTAAAATTACCCAAACTATTAACTCATCAAGGTTTGTTGCAGCCTTCTATTGCTGGTGCGTTAAGCTTTTTAGAGCAAATGCAGACATTGGGCAATCGCTTAGGGGTAATTTTTGCTCAACTTCCTCCCAGTTATAGTCCAGAATTAATAAGTGATTTAACAACTTTTCTTGAAGCTTGGGCGCATACTCAAGCACCCCTTGCTTTAGAAGTTCGTCATCCTGATTGGTTTAAAGAACCTCATAATAACAAGCTAACAGCTATTTTAGAAAAGCTAGGAATCGGTAGAGTTTTGCTTGATTCTCGTCCTATTTATAATGCGCCCGATGACGCGCAGTTACACAGTGAAAGACGTAAACCAAACTTACCTGTAAATTTTAGCGTGACTGCACCTTTTAGTTTAATTCGCTTTATTAGTCATCCCCAACAACAATTTAATGAGACGTATTTAACAGAATGGGTTAGTTTTTGCGATCGCACTTTACGTCAAGGTACGCAGATTTACTATTTTGTTCATTGTCCGCTTGAAGTGCGATCGCCTCACAATGCTCGTTACTTCCACCAACTATTACAACAGCATAATGTACCTGTGCCGCCTTTACCTTGGAATGACATTTACAATCCTACACAACTTAGGCTGTTTTAATTTCAAAATTTGTTAGTGTAAAGGCATATTACATTATTTTGTTAATAACTTGAAATTAAATTTATAAAAATGAATAACGAACAACATTTAAACACAAACAACACTGTAAATGATAAATCTAGCTTAGAAAAACCTGTAAGTTTGTTTCTGAGTGACCTTGAGATAGAACAAGATGAACAAAGTTTTGACGATTTAATCAGTATTCTGTCAAACCTTGTTCTTCCTAAATCTTTAGAAAAAAAATCTTCTTTAATGTCAGTCATTAACGTAATAGCTCCACGATTTATACTTTTTTTCACAATCACATTTTCGCTGGTAGCTCCTTTTGTCCTTTTGTTTTTAGACAATACTAGCCTTGTTTTATTAATTGTCTTATTGCAAGCAGTAGTAATTGTTTTTGCTTTCGTTTCAAGCCTAAAAGATTTTAAAAAAATAATTTCGTTAGCAAGGTTAAGCCATAGAAGTAAGACAGAGTTAGCTCTTAAAAAAATAAAAAATGAATTCATAAAAGAAAAAAACTCAGTCAAGCTGCTGCGTAACAACATTGTTTTAGAAAAATTGAAGCTCTACGAAATAGAGATAGAAAAACAAATAAAAAATACACAAGCTAACCAAAAGGTTGCTTACAACTTACTGTTATTATTACCTGTATTTATCGCCTTTATTATAATATATATGTATAGAGAACAAGCTTTTAGTATTATAAATAATATATCGCTAATCCCACTGAAACTAACATTAATAGCACTTTATCCTACCATAACTGGTGTTTTTAATAGCTTATATTTTAGAGCAGAATTAGACAAATTAAATAAATATTTATCATGTTTGAAAAAAGCTCAAGTCAAGCAAGATATACAAGAGCCTCAATTAGAAAAATCTAGCAAAAAAGAAACTTTTATGGAGCGATTGGGAAAAATAAGTATTGATGCTCCTGCGGATTTTTCGGTCAATTACGAGCAATATATACGTGGAGAAAAGCGTACTGATTAATAAAATATTCATTGACACAGGGTTTGTACTGGCAAGAATTAATCCAAACGATCAATATCGTCAAGAAGCTGTAAAGTTAGCCCATAGATTTAAAAATACTCCTGCGATAACAACAGAAGCAATTTTATTAGAAATAGGTAATGCTATGGCAAGAAAATACAAGTCACAAGCAATTGAATTTATTGAAGATTGCTTAACTTCAGACGAGATAGAAGTTGTTAAAATTACTCCTCATTTATTTAATCGCTCTTTGACATTATATAAAAAGTACCAAGATAAAGAATGGGGTTTAGTTGATTGTCTTTCCTTTGTAGTAATGTTGGAGAAAGGGGTAACTCAAGCCTTAACTTTTGATAAGCATTTCTCCCAAGCAGGGTTTCAAATATTGACAGTTAATTAATTTAACTAGCCAAAACTGTATAAAGTAATAAATATGGAAAATCTAACCCAACAAAAATGTACTGCTTGTCACAAAGACGCACCCCGCGTCACAGAGTCAGATATAACCGAACTTAAACCACAAGTTCCCGATTGGCAAATGATTGAAGTTGAGGGACAGTCGCGGTTAGAACGTACTTACAAGTTTCCTGATTTTGTGAGCGCGATCGCATTTACAAACAAAATTGGTGAAGCCGCCGAAGCTGAAGGACATCACCCCGCCTTGCTTACCGAATGGGGAAAAGTAACCGTAACTTGGTGGACACACGCCATATGTGGCTTGCATCGCAACGATTTTATTATGGCAGCAAAAACAGACCAAATCGCCGCAAATTAATGAGCGACAGCGCCGCCCGTTGGTTTTGCTTTTTTGAAGAAAATAATCGCAACTCCGCTCAACAATAAAGCAAAACCAATAAAGTAAAAGCAATCGTTGAATGCCATTATAGAAGCCTCTCGGCGGACAAGGTTGCTGATAGTTGCGATCGCGCGATCATGCGCCGTACTCATATCTGCACCGCGACTAATAAAATTTTGCGTCAACTGCTCAATGCGCTGTTGCGTATTTGGATCGTACAGCGAAACCGAGTCACCTAAGCGATTGGAGTGAAATTGCTCTCTCCTAGTTAAGAGTGTTGCTAAAGCTGCAATTCCAATCGAACCGCCCAAGTTACGCATCATATTAAACAAACCAGAAGCAGAACCCGCCTGCTCTCTTTCAATTCCGGCGGTAGCGATCGTTGTGAGCGGTACAAAAATCAACGGTTGTCCGATCGCCCGCACAAGTTGCGACCACTTTAATTCGTCAATACCTGTATCATGAGTCATCGTTGAATTCATGAAGCAACTAACAGCAAACAGACTGACACCGATCGCAATTAATAATCGACTATCAAGGCGCTGCATCAGCTTTGGCACTAAAGGCACAATCAGCAATTGGGGCAATCCTAACCAAGCAATCACTTCACCAATTTGCAATGGGTTATAATCCTGAATTTGGGCTAAATACAAGGGCAAAATGTACACCGTTCCATATAGCCCTATACCCAAAGAAACATTAACAATACTAGCCAAACCAAAGTTACGCCTTGCTAACAGACGCAGATTGATAAAAGGTTGCTTGCGCGTAAGTTCAATATAGAAGAACGCTGCTAAGAAAATTGCGGCGATTATAGATAATCGGAAAATCAAAGGCGAACTAAACCAATCTTTACGAGTTCCTTCTTCTAAAACTACTTGCAAAGATCCCAAACCAATCGCCATTGAGGCTATCCCAAACCAGTCTCCCTGTTTGATCAGATGCCGTTGCTGGGGTTGAGGACTGACAGCATACCAAACTGCACTTACCAGCATGATTCCCGGAATCACATTTAAGTAAAAGATGTAGTGCCAGCTAAAATTATCTGTCAACCATCCTCCCACGGTAGGCCCAATCGCGGGCGCAAATACCGCCGTAATCGCAAACATTGCCATCCCAATAGGCTGCTTGGCGGGAGGTAAGGTGGTTAAAAGAATTGTGAATGCCATGGGGATCAACACGCCCCCCGCCAAGCCTTGCAAGGCGCGGAAAACAATCATTGAAGGGAGATTCCACGCCCAGGCACAGCAGACAGAAAAGAAGATAAAAGCGATCGCATTAGCTAGCAAATACAAACGAGTAGAAAATACCCGTGCTAACCACCCAGTTAACGGAATTACAACAATTTCTGCCACCAAATAGGCGGTAGAAATCCAGGAACCTTCTTCTAAGGTTGCCCCTAACGCTGCTTGAATATCTTTAAGCGAAGCATTGGTAATTTGAATATCTAGCACCGCCATAAATGCGCCTAGCATCGCTCCCCCTACAGCAATCCAGCTTTTGAGGGGAACTTGAGGCGATTGAATGGTATTTTTGGTTGGTCTAACTGCACCTGTATCAGTCACAAGTTTACTTCCATTGAAATTAAGAGGAT
>JACCVJ010000118.1 GCA_013698215.1 Tatlockia sp.
GCATACTATTTCGCCTTGGGGAATCCCAGATATTGTTTTTGGAGGAGGGCTGATTTTTTATGCGGGAAATCAGCTAAACGTACAATTTAGCGATTATTTGCTTAGTGCGATTCCGTTAATATTTGGGTTGGCTAGTCTTTACAGTTTGTGGTTTATGCTCGGTGCTACTAGCATTTGGTTTGTAAAAATCTACAACGTTACTGAGGTACTTAGAGGATTACTAGAAGCAGGGCGCTATCCGATGGTTGCTTATCCTACGGCTTACCGCTTTTTCTTTACTTTTGTAGTTCCCGTAGCGTTTCTAACTACCGTTCCTGCCGAAGCAATGCTCGGTCGTGTACAGTTAGGCTGGATAGTCGGTGCGGGATTACTTGCGATCGCGCTTTTATTTATCGCTCGTTCTTTTTGGGGCTATGCTTTGCGATTTTATACCAGTGCTTCTAGTTGAGTTTTAATTAATATTTAAAATACTATTTGTAGCCGCGCAAAGGAGAATTCTCCTCTGCGCTCCTAACCACTTATTTTTAACAAGCATTTAGTCAGACCAATACATTCACATAATATGACATTACCATTAATAAAGTCAAGTGTTTTTTAAGAAAAATATGGTTTTTGAGCAAAAAAGATTAAGCTTACAAAATTAATTTGCCAACAAAAATAATAGATTTAAGTAGGATTGGTTTGTATTTTTATCAAAAAAACCTTTTCTTAGCTTAAAAGGGGGTTACAAAATAATTGAAAACTACCTAAATTACCCATTAGATAGACAAATTTTGATTAAATAATAGAAATTATGAAGTTAAAAGTAATTAAGGAAGATTTCATTTCATGGAAACAAAACAACTTGGTCATACAGATATAACTATTAGCGCGATTGGCTTGGGAGGAATGCCCATGTCTATAAGTGGTAGACCAGAAGAAGCCCAATCAATTGAGGTGATTCATCGCGCTCTTGACTTGGGCGTAACATTGATTGATACAGCAGATTCCTATTGCGAAGACGAGTCAGACAAGCACCATAATGAGCGGTTAATCGCCAAAGCTTTGAAGGAATACCAAGGAAATGTAAACGTTACTATTGCAACTAAAGGCGGATTAATGCGCCCCAATGGAGACTGGACTCGCAATGGCAGTCCCGAACACTTGAAAGAGACAATTCGTACCAGCTTTGAGGCTTTGGGCGGAGAAAAACCGATAGATGTTTGGCAATACCACGCACCGGATACAAAATATTCCATTGAAGAATCTCTAAAACCTGCGGTTGAAGCGGTGGAATCGGGCTTGATTCGGTTTGTAGGCGTTTCTAATTTTTCGGTAGAGCAAATCAAACGCGCTCGTGAGGTAGTTGAGATAATTTCTGTGCAAAATCAATATAACCCTTGGCATCGTCAGCCAGAATTTGACGGAGTGCTAGAGTATTGCGATCGCCAAAACCTAACTTTTTTACCTTGGAGTCCTTTAGGTGGTAGCCGTCGCGCTAGTAAGTTAGGACATATAAAGGCGATCGCCTCAATAGCAAAAGATCAAGGAGTATCGGTATATGCGATCGTTTTAGCATGGGTAAGAGCAAAATCGCCTTGTATTGTGCCAATTCCCGGTGCTAGTAAGGTTTCCAGTATTGAAGACTCGGTAAAATCTGCACAATTTAAGTTATCACAAGCAGAAGTACAACAGATCGATAACGAAACAGCAGCTTAAAATAACTTCAGTTATAGAAGTTTTAAAATGCTCGAAGTTTGGGGCGCGTTAGTTATTTTTCTCATTCTGCCTTTGTTAGGCGGATTGCCGTTAATTGCTTGGTTTACTTATGCAGTTTCTCGCCAGCAGTTAACTAAACTAGGTACGGGTAATATTAGCGTTTCCGCAGCTTTTTATCACGGTGGTAAAGTTGCCGGAATCCTCGCGGTAATATCTGAGGCAGCAAAAGGCATTGTTGCGGTATTACTTGCCCGTACTTTTTTCCCCACAAATCCCACTTGGGAAATAATCGCCCTCATTGCTTTAGTAATGGGTAGGTATTGGCTTGGTAAAGGTGCAGGAGCGACTAATGTTGTTTGGGGTTATTTAGTCCATGATTGGCGCATTGCTGCACTATCGTTTTTGATTGGTGGAATTAGTTTTACAGTTTTGCGGGAAAGAGAGTTAGGACGAATAGGAGTTTTAGTTTTATTTCCTTTGCTAACTATGTTGCTACACGCCAACGATTCTGGGCGGATTGTTGCAGCTATTTCTTTAGCGGTAATTCTAGGCTGGATTTATAAAAAACTGCCGGACGATTTAGATTTATCACCAGAAGCCGGACAAGCAGAGTCTCAAGCGACGTTTAGATTTTTTCAAGGTAGTAAAACTATAGTTTCCTTAGATGCCCAGTTAGAAGTTCACAAAGCGGGTCAAAAAGCTGCTACTTTATCGAAATTGAAACGCTTAGGCTATCCTGTGCCTCAAGGCTGGTTACTTCCGGCAGGGGATGATTTAGAACCTATAGTTGCCTTTTTACATCCTTCCACCACCGAACCCTTAGTAGTTCGTTCCTCGGCGGTAGGGGAAGATTCCGAATCAGCTTCCGCCGCCGGACAATACGACACAGTTTTAAACGTTACAAGTCAGGCACAGTTACGCAGGGCAATTTCTCGCGTCATAGATTCTTACGATAATCAGGCAGCTATAGATTATCGCCGAGTACGCTCAATGGCAGAAGATTCAATGGCAGTTTTAATTCAAAAACAAGTTTTAGGAGTATTTTCGGGAGTAGCCTTTAGCCGCGATCCAGTAGCCCGTACAGGCGATTGGGTTGTAATTGAGGCGTTACCGGGGGACGCGACAAAAGTAGTTTCTGGGCAAGTCACACCAGAACAATATCGGGCTTATATTGCCCCCACTATGCCAACGGGAAGTAGTTGGATATTACCGGAAGATATAGAAATAATCGTTGAGGGGACAGGAGATGTACCGCCGCAATTAATTAAGCAAGTGGCATTTTTAGCGAGACACTTAGAAAATGGCGATCGCGCTATTCCCCAAGATATTGAATGGAGTTATGACGGCGAAACTCTATGGTTATTGCAATCTCGTCCAATTACAACACTGTTACCAATTTGGACGCGCAAAATTGCCGCAGAAGTTATACCAGGGTCAATTCGTCCCTTAACCTGGTCGATTAATCGTCCTTTAACTTGTGGTGTTTGGGGAGAGATTTTTACAATTGTTTTAGGAAGTCGCGCATCGAGATTAGATTTTAATTCCACCGCTACGTTGCACTACTCCCGCGCTTATTTTAATGCTTCCTTGTTGGGGGAGATTTTTCGGCGCATGGGTTTACCAGCAGAAAGCTTAGAGTTTTTAACTAGAGGAGCAAAGTTTAGCAAACCGCCCGTTTTATCTACTTTGCAAAATATACCCGGATTGATGAGGCTGTTGGGACGGGAATTGCAGCTAAAAAAAGATTTTGAGCGCGATTATCGCCAACATTTTTCTCCAGCTTTAGCAAGGTTAGAGAGAGATTTAACCGCCGAAACTCCGCAAATATTGCTAGAGGAAGTAGATTTGATTTTAGAGTTGCTGAAAAAGGCGACTTATTACAGTATTTTGGCTCCTTTGAGCGCAGCTTTGCGACTTGCAGTATTTAAGGTTCCTGATATTGATATTGATAATAGTCAAACTCCAGAAGTATCGGCAATAAATGCGATCGCACTTTTAGCTACAGAGGCGCGAAAGCTAGACATAGTAAGCTTTGAAGACTTAGTGCAAACTTCAAAAGGACAAGGGATTTTACAGCAATTTGAGCAATTAATAGTGCAGTACGGCTATTTAAGTGAAGTAGGTACAGATATCGCTGTTTCCACCTGGCGGGAAGAACCCCAAATAGTTAAAGAGTTGTTTATCAGGATGGTTAGGGGAGACAACGAAACGCAAAAACGGAAAAACAAGCGTAAAAAAGGGTTTGTGCAAGAGCGTGTGGATCTCAAAGGACGGGTGACAGAAGTTTATAGTCGTTTGTTAGCGCTGCTGAGATGGCGGTTTATAGCTTTAGAAAAAGTATGGTTGTTAGCATCGGGAGATATCTTTTTTTTAGAGTTAGAGGAAATTAAACGCTTTAAAAATGCGGGGAGTGTCAAGAAGTTAATAGCTAAAAGGCGATCGCAATATACCTTCGATAGCAATATAGATCCTGTACCTGCCTTAGTTTACGGTCAAGCGCCAACTACAATTATTCCCTCTTCCACGCCGATTACTTCAAGAATGCAAGGTATTGGTGCAAGTGCGGGACAAGTTGAAGGTTATGTATTAGTAGTACGAAGTCTGCAATCGGTGGGAGAAATAAACCGCGAAACTATTTTAGTTGTACCTTATACCGATTCTGGCTGGTCGCCTCTACTAGCCTCCGCAGGCGGCTTAATTGCCGAAGTTGGCGGACGACTATCTCATGGGGCGATCGTCGCTCGTGAGTACAATATTCCTGCGGTAATGGATGTCTCTAACGCCATGACACTATTAAAAAATGGGCAGCGCATCCGCATTGATGGACAGTTAGGAATTGTTGAATTGCTGTAGTTGTAGCTCGTTAAAGAGGATAATTACATTGTTTGCGATCGCCCGTCCTGGGGCTAAATTATGAATCAACGAGCATTGCTACTCGTCAATCGTCATTCTCGACACGGACAAAAAAATCTATCCCAAGCTATTGATCGGTTAAAAAGTCTGGGTTTAGAACTAATGGAGGAGTCAATTGACGATCCGATGAAAGTATCAGACACTATTCGCAATTATCGCCATCAAGTAGATTTGGTAATCGTTGGCGGTGGCGATGGTACTCTAAATGCGGCGGTAGATGGCATAGTTGATACACAGTTACCTTTGGGAGTTTTACCTTTGGGTACGGCGAATGATTTAGCTCGAACTTTAAGTATTCCTACTTCTATCCCAGAAGCTTGCGAGGTTATTGTCTCTGGTCAAAGTCGGCGGATAGATTTAGGCTGGGTGAATGGTAAATACTTTTTTAATGTTGCTAGTTTAGGCTTAAGCGTCCAAATTACTCAAAAGCTTACTGAAGAAGCTAAACGCCGTTGGGGAGTTTTAGCTTACGCAGCCACAGCAATTCAAGTTGTTTGGCAATCTCGACCTTTTCGGGCGGAAATTTGTCTTAATGGCGAATCTATCCAGGTAAAAACAGTCCAAATTGCTGTAGGTAATGGTCGGTATTATGGCGGCGGAATGGCAATAACTCACGATGCAACCATTGATGACCAAACCTTAGATTTGTACAGTTTAGAGTTGCGCCATTGGTGGCAAATGTTGATGTTATTACCAACTATGCGTCAAGGAACTCATACCGAGTTATCTAGCGTCCGATGCTTGCACGGTCAAGAGTTTGAGGTGTCTACTCGCAAACATCTACCGATTAATACCGATGGAGAAATAACTACCTATACTCCCGCTCGTTTTCGTGTTATCCCTAGTGCGATCGCAGTTTTAGTACCTGAGTCCTAAAATAATCAAACTCGGATTTGCACGGGCATAATCAAGTAAGTCATTTTCAAACTGCCCAATGGTGTAAAAATTATTGGGCTAGTAGCAGTATGTACTTGCATTTGAATTTCATTAGTAGGTAATGCTTTCAATCCATCCATCAAGTATTTAATATTAAAAGCAAAATCTAAGTCTTCCCCAGAACTTGCAACGGAGATAACTTCTCTACCGCTACCAATGTCTCTAGTTTCTACCGATAAAGATATCTGTTGATTAATATCATCAATGCTAAACTTGACAATGTTTTGTTTTTGGTCTGCCATTACGGCAATACGTTCTAAACTACTTATCAACAACTTGCGCTCTAAAGTAACTTGGCGATCGAATTGGCGCGGTATCAGTTGACGGTAAGCGGGATATTGCCCTTCTAAAACTCGGCTTGTCAATCGTCGATTTGCCCACTCAAAAATTACCTGTCCTTGGTCAAATTGCATTGCCAAAGGTTCTGGAGAATTTCCCATACTCAGCATTTTTTCCAACTCTCGCAAAGCTTTGGCGGGTATTGTAACTTCTAACTGTGAAGATGCTACAGGTATTTCTACAGTATTTGGAGTTTCTACTAAAGCTAAACGATGACCGTCTGTAGCTGCAAATTCTATCGTTTCTTGCCCAACAATGATGTGTAGCCCCGTTAACAATTGATTTAATTCGTTGCTGCTAGTTGCAAATAAAGTTGAGCGCAACCCTTCGATAAACGCTTCTACAGGTAAATAAACAGCCTCTCCAGCTTCAATTATTGGTAATTCGGGAAATTCCTCTACCTCCATCCCGCGCACTTGGTAGCGCCCCGAAGCTGAGACAATCGTAATTCCTAAAGGTTCAACGCTAGTTTCTTCAAGCTCAATTTCGCCTTCTAAAAGCCGAGAAACAATATCGTTTAGCAGTTTAGCAGGTAAGGCGATCGCACCTCCAGCTATAACTTCAGCACTAAAGCTAGTTTTAATCCCCAAACTCAAATCAAAAGCTGTCAAACTCACTTGCTGAGTTTCCACGTCTGCAACCAATAAAACGTTCGCCAAAATCGGATGAGTTGGACGGGTTGGTACAGCACGGCTAACCAAGGAAAGGTTGGTACTTAATTGCGTTTGGCTGCAAATTAATTTCATCACGATCTCATGCTCTGTAAAACTTCACTTGCTAACAACTTCTCCACTTCAGACAAAAAACAATATGCTTGAGGTTTTCCTCAAAAAGCTTGTTTCCATACCTAAATGTCTCAAAAACTTCCGCTACAAGCAGGTGCTTCGATTAGTTCAGAAAAGTATCCTAGCACGTCTATTCTATAGTATATTTGTACTACCTAGCTTTTATATTAACTACTACTACTAAATTAATAATTATATTAAA
>JACCVJ010000123.1 GCA_013698215.1 Tatlockia sp.
AGAGCGCAGCAGAATAGTAAAGCCGCTTTGAATTACTACAAGCAAGCTACAACCGCATCTTCTGGAACTATTAAAACCCAAGCTCAATTAAATCAGCTTGGTCTATTAGTAGAAACAAATCAATCAATCTCTGCCCAAGCCTTGTTGCCGCAAATTAGGACAGAAATTGCTAGTTTACCTCTAAGTAGTAAAGCAATATATGCTCAAATTGATTTTGCCCAGAGTCTACAAGATTTGAGTAAGCGCAAAGGACAAGGAACTATATCTTTACCAGAAATTGCTCAGTTGTTGGCTAAAGCTGTAAACCAAGCTCAAAGCTTGGGAGATAAACGCGCGGAAGCTTATGCCCTAAGTAACTTAGGCGAATTATACGAACAAACTAAACAATGGAAAAATGCTCAACAATTAACAGAAAAGTCCTTACTAATTGCTCAAGCAATAAATGCTCCAGAGATAGCCTATCGCTCCTCGTGGCAACTAGGTAGAGTATTCAAAGCTCAAGGAAATATATCTAGTGCGATCGCAGCTTACACAGAATCGGTTAGTTTACTTAAATCCTTACGCAACGATTTAGTTGCCATCAATCCAGATGTGCAGTTTTCTTTTCGTGAAGAAGTAGAACCTGTTTATCGCGGGTTGGTTGATTTGCTATTGAGTAAAGACAATGCAAAAGTTAGTCAAGAAAACTTAATTCAAGCGCGGGCTACGATCGAATCTCTGCAACTTGCACAACTAGATAACTTTTTTCGGGAAGCTTGCATTGAAGCAAATTCTGTATTAATCGATAGCCTGGCTAATACAGAAAATGAAAGCGCGGCAATTATTTACCCAATTATTTTAGGCGATCGCACCGAAGTTATCCTCAAATTACCTAACACGCCCCTTACTCACTACACCATTGCCAAATCCCAACCCCAAATAGAAAAAACGTTAGAAACCTTAAGAAGTAAGCTAACGGAACCTGATACAGTTAAAGAAGTCAAAGCTCTATCGCAACAAGTATATAGCTGGTTAATCCAGCCTGTAGAGGCGCAAATAGCTGGGAGTAAAGCTAAAACGTTAGTCTTTGTATTAGATGGGGCTTTCCAAAATATTCCGATGGCTGCCTTGTATGATGGCAAACAGTATTTAATTGAAAAATACGCCGTAGCTCTCAGCCCTGGCTTACAGCTATTAGCTTCTGGGACTTTACCCCAAAATGGTCTAAAAGCATTAACGGCGGGACTCAGCGTTGCTCCAGCTAACTCTCCTTACCCCCCGTTGCCATCGGTCAAAGCGGAATTTAATTTAATTGAGCAAGCTGGGATAAAAACTAATCAACTGCTAGATGGCAAATTTACTAGCAAGTCTCTAGCGGCGGCGATGGAGTCATCAGGCTTTAATATTGTTCACATTGCTACTCACGGACAATTTAGTTCTGAAGCAAAAAATACATTTATTCTAGCCTCCGATGGAGAAATTAACGTTAAGCAACTAGATACTTTACTGCGCGATGCTAATAGGGGGGAGAATCGGCGAAACCGCAATTCACCCAACGGAATCTCTTTATTAGTTTTAAGTGCCTGCGAAACCGCCGTAGGTGACAAACGCGCTGCTTTAGGGTTGGCGGGGGTTGCAATTCGGGCGGGGGCGCGCAGTACCTTAGCTTCTTTATGGCAAATAGATGATGAAGCCACCGCCCTATTTATTGGAGAATTTTATCGAGAGTTAGCTACGAGTAAGATTACTAAAGCCGAAGCTCTCCGCCGCGCTCAGGTAAGTTTTTTAAAAAAATATCCTAATTACAGCCGCCCTGGTTATTGGGGAGCCTATGTCTTAATTGGTAATTGGCTTTGAAAAGGCAGAATCGATTAGAGTTATACTCACTGATTAAGGATTTTTTGTCTTTGCTATCTGTCCCCTTAATTGACTCTGAGGCTAGAGTAGATAAATCTATTGTTTCTAATAAGTTTTGCCAATCTGCTGAAGATGCCGTATCTTCTAAGTTTTGCAGGCGTATTTGCGCTAGAGTTGCTACGGTATCGTACCAAATACCATTTTCTGCATACAAAACTACTTGTTCATGTAACGACGTTGTGTTAGCTAGGCGATCGCCAATAGTAGCATTAAGATTAACTCGCTGTACCCAGCCTTCCACAAATACCGGGCTTGCCATATTTTGACTGCAATGAACTTTAAAGTACCAATGGTACATTTTATCGACAGCTAAGGGTATAGATTCCGGAGGTAATTGCAACCTGATAATTCCCGGTTCTTTAGGGAGCGCAATTGGAGAGCGATAAATATCGTTATCTTCCGATTGCAATACAAATTCCCCCGTAGCAGGATGGGTGTAAGGAACGTAAAATAAAAAAGTTGGATGTTTCTTAACTGTTAATCCCCACACATTTGTAGCAACGATCGCACCAATCCCGTTATCGGCAGACTTTTTAATACTGGGTACTACCGCCGTTAAAGGTATACTTACATTGTTTAAACAACTTCCCCGCCCCGCCGCGCCTCTTTGCCGTCCGCTAGGCGCTCCATTTCTTGGCAATTTGGGTTGAATAAAAGTTATTCTCCCCGGTTGCTTTGGTGCTTGCTTGGGCGATCGCATGGAGGTAGGAGCAGAAGCTTTGTTGACATCAACATTTTGTGCATTTACTTGGGTAATATAGCTGGTACTCGCAAGCACCAATACAACTGTACCGAGCGATCGCTTGGCAAAGGTACGAAATTGGGTCATGTTTTCCATCGCTAATTTCATTCCAGTGATAGTTTTTCCTTTAAAACAGTAATACTATCTAGATTTATAATTTCGGTAAATTACTATAATTACGCTTGTAAATAATAATGATAAGGCTGGGGGTACTAAAGGAACTAAGCTACCTTGAAGTAAAAGCCCGAAACACATACTACCTACAATAAAAAGTGTAACAGATGCCGCTAATCCTAAAATTAATATTCGCTTAGAGTACCAAGCCAACAGACCACCGACCATTGACCAAAAAGCAACCCAAATATTTTCTAGCCATAAGTTCCACGCCGATAGTACAGGTCTTCGATCCAAAACAGCACTTAAAATATGACTAACCATTTGTGCTTGGATGAACACTCCTGGTGACTGTTTTTCAAAGCGCCGTTGGTTACTACTATAAGGTGTAAACCAGTAATCATTAACACTGGTTGGCGCAGTAACACCAATGAGAACGATTCGGTCTTGCAATTGTTTTTTTGTCGCTGGGGTGAGGCGATTTTTTAAAATATCGTCGAGACTAACTTGGAAAGCAATATCGGTAACTGCACGGTAAGGGCGGTAATTGAGTAGCACTTGATAACCTCTCAAGTCAGCATTTTTATAAGCCCCGCTATTGTTAGCATTTAGACGATTAAAAACCACTTCACCAAATTGTAAGTTACCTTGAGGCGTAACTTTTGGGGCAATACCCTCGGTAGCCAAGTAATACAGGGCTAACTGAAGACTAAAAGCATATTCGGTAGTGCAAGGAGAAGTCGAGGGGGGCGTTAGATGCAGTAGCTGACGGCGAACAGTGGTATCTTCGTCAGGCATAATATCACTAAAACCAATAAATTCTGGCGATAATTCTGGTGGTGGCGCAATCCCTGGGTTATTTGTACCCGGATCGCTAATTTTACACAGACCAATAAAATTATCGCTCTTTTGCAAATACTTAGTTAAGTTTGGATAAGCCGCACCGACGGGAACATCACGATAAATATCTAAGCCGATCGCTCTTGGTTGGTATTGTTCTAATACCATTAATAATTGCTCTAAAGTGCGATCGCTTAAACTTCCTTGTCTTGGGGATTGTGCTTGAATATCGGCTTCAGTAATTGTGACAACTAGCAGGCGAGGATCTGCTCCTTCAATGGGTCGCAAACGCTGTAAGCTATCACTAGCTGCTAATTCCCACGTTTCCAACGCTCCTTGCTGACGCACGCCTACAACTACGCTAGAGGCTACAATGCTAGTCAGGAGCAATTGAAAACCAGTACGCCAAATGTGACGGATAGAGCTTTGGCGCTGTAGAGTACGATTTGTTTGATTAACTGTAGTTGTAATTTGCTTCGTAGCTAGAGGTAGCCTTGTCTCGTCGTCAGTATTGCCTTTAACTAAGCACTCTAAAATACTTTGCGCGTTTTGCGGTCGATTTTGGGGAAGGGGGGCTAGTAATTCGTCAATTAAATATACCAACCACTCGGAAATTTGGGGCGCTTGGTTTCGCCAGACTGGCTGATTAGTTTGCGGATTTTTGGGTAATTCAGCTGGATAAATTCCCGTAAGTAGATGTATAAATGTGCGTCCCAAAGCAAAAAAGTCTGATTCTTTAACTGCTTGACCTTCAATTTGTTCTAAGGGCGTATATCCGGGAGAATAAACTTGAGTAATATCGCTTTGACCTAGTTTATGAACGTAAGTATGAGTAATTTCTCTAACTGTGCCAAAGTCAATTAATACCAGTTGCCCATCAGGACGCAGCATAATATTAGAAGGTTTGATGTCTCGATGCAAAAGTTGGGCTTGATGCACCTCGCTTAAAATACTTGTAAGTTGTTTGAGCCAATTAATCGCCCTTGCTTCAGATATTGATTCATTTTCTTCTAGCCACTGCTTGAGATTTTGTCCCTCAATTTTCTCCATGACCAAGCAGTGCAGTTTTTTTGATTCATTGTTTGGTAAAAAAGTAAAGTATTCATAGACTTTCGGAACGCCCAAACTTTGCAGTTTTTGTAATACTTTTGCTTCTTGCTGCAATAGTTCGATTAATTTAGAGCGATCGCTATTTAAGACTTTTAGCACTTTTAGCGTACTGCGATCGTCTACTTCAAAGATTTCTGTTGTATGTACTCCTGATAATTCCCGTAACGGTTTAATAAGCAAGTAGCGTCCGTTAATCAGCAAAGAAGTACCACAAAACGAACACTTTTCTAAATTGTCGGGATTTTGGCGGATTTGACACTTGGGGTTGATGCAGTGACTCATTGAACAACTCCAAGCTTGGCTTGCTATTCCGGTAAACGGTATTGAGCAACTATTTTTTTAGCAAATTCTGGTACGTGAGC
>JACCVJ010000160.1 GCA_013698215.1 Tatlockia sp.
CGCCCAGCAATATCGATAGTTGATTGTTGCTTAAAAGATGGTTGGTAATTAGGGTTATTTGCGGCAATTTTAGCGTTGTGCAGCAAATTTTCTGGGCTAATATCTTTCCCCTCGTAGATTGCAAAGTCGATTCCTGGATGCTTGTCACCTCCAAAAACTCCTTGAATTAAATCATCGACTCGAAAAGGACTGTACACAAAACCAAATAAATCTGTTTGACGCTGGGCTACATTGTCGGGTATTGTGCCATTGCGATAAACGGGAATATAGAGCAGAAAACCTGCTTGTTTTTGCTGATCAATTTCCTGTATTAAGGTGACTTTTCCTGAAGCGGCGGGTGTGGCAGTATCACGGGCGCGAATCATCGCAGCTTGGCGCACTTTTTCAGAGAACATATCGTAGCCAATTGCCGCCCTATTGCGTCGATCCAACGGTTCTAAATAGATAATTGAGTGATACTCGTTACGGGCAAAATCTGGATGAATATTAAAGTTTTTTATTCCTTGTTGTTGCAAATCGGCGACTAAGGCGGCTCTTTCTCCTGGCTGCACCTTTACCGAAAAGCCTATTCCTTGTACGCCTGGATAACGCTCTTTTAATCTCAATCTGTTAACAAAAGCCGCAAACTCAGAGCGGCTAATGCGATCGCTTGCTGCAAATAAGCCGCTACTAGCCCGTAGCAAGGTAATATAAGTTTCAAACTGAGCTTGAATATCCTGCTTTGCGCGTTCGGCGGTATTTTCAAAACGTAATTTATCATTTGCTTTAGCCGTTACTGACACGTAAGACGTAGTTGCACCAGTAAATAAGAGCGCGATCGCTAACACAAAATACGGAATCCACGCTCTATGAGATTTAATGCTTTTTAGAGGATCTAGTTTCATCGAAATTGGCGCGTAGAACTGTAGGATTGTATGAGCAGCTAGTTAAACAATGTACCCAAAACGTAATTGAGAGAGGTATTGCTAACTAATTATTGTCTCCTTAAAAAATCTTCCCTGAGTACACTTTCCCCAAGGAATCTATCAAAAGTAGTAGATATTTTTATCAAAAGTATAAACTATTACATTAATTTGAGTCGTAACAGTACAGTTTCAGAAAAAACCATTAATCCTTAGACTGGAAATATAAATCTGCTCTAAAATATTATTAGCTCAAATGGCTCGAATTCCGACAATATCCTTTGATCGCGGCACGTTAATTGTGCATCCACCACCTAAAGGTAAAATTTGGCTAGATTATGCCACTTGGGACGATCGCGTTGAGAAATTTCGCATCCCTGCTATCTATTACAGAGCTTTTATCGAAGCTTTGCAAGGGGAAAAAACCGATTTTATTGATAATGCTAGAGCTTTTGAGACTTTAGAACTTGTTTCTAGTATGGAAAGAGAACCTTATCCCCATCAAAGCGAGGCATTGCAAGAGTGGAAACAAGCAGGGCGTAATGGTGTAGTGGTGCTTCCTACCGCCGCCGGAAAAACTTATTTAGCATTATTAGCAATGCAAGCGACTCCACGCAGCACATTAATCGTAGTACCGACTATTGATTTAATGCACCAGTGGTATGCTCAGTTATTGGTAACATTTCCTGACGCAGAGATCGGGTTATTGGGGGGCGGATCGCGCGATCGCACCTCTATATTAGTTTCCACCTACGACAGCGCCGCTATCCACGCTGAAGCCCTCGGCAACCGTTACGCATTGCTAATTTTTGATGAGTGTCACCACTTACCTACAGATTTTAATCGAGTAATTGCCGAATATGCGATCGCGCCTTACAGGTTAGGATTGTCTGCAACCCCTGAACGTACCGATGGCAAACACGCAGACTTAAACCTACTTATTGGCAAAGAAGTCTATCGCAAAACGGCGGAAGAACTAGCCGGAAGCGCTTTAGCCAAGCATGAAATTGTCCTTATTAAGGTCAAACTGTCAGCTTTAGAACGAGAAAGATACAAGCAATTAATCGAACAGCGCAATAGTTTTTTAAAAGATGTAAAAATCTCCCTAGGGAGTCTTAAAGGCTGGCAATTGTTCGTTCAAGCCAGCGCGCGGTCTACAGCCGGACGCAGAGCGATGTTAGCCCACAAAGAAGCGAAAGAAATTGCTTTAGGTACAGACGGCAAAATGCGGATTTTGAGCAATATCCTCGCCCAACATCACCCCGAAAGGACGCTAATTTTCACCGCCGATAACGCTACAGTTTACCGAATTTCCCAAGAATTTTTGATTCCCGCTATTACCCATCAAACCCCCGTAAAAGAGCGTCACGAGACATTGACGCGGTTTAGAGCAGGTGAATATAAAACCTTAGTCGCTTCTCACGTCTTAAATGAAGGGGTAGATGTACCCGCCGCTAGTGTAGCGATTATTTTATCTGGTACGGGTTCGGCGCGGGAATACGTGCAAAGGTTGGGGCGAGTGCTGCGTAAGGGCGACGACCATAAATTGGCGATAATGTATGAAGTAGTGGCGGAAGATACCAGCGAGGAAGGTACATCGGCGCGGCGGCGAGGCGAACAACAACGTAGAGACGTAGCGGTGCTACGTCTCCCACCCCCACCAGAGCCAAAACAGCTAGAAATTGTGCCGTTGTATGGAGTAAATAATCATGTTACCAAGCGAGTTGCTGACTCATCGGCTAAATGGGGAGACAATAACCCCAAAAAGACTGAAGATTGATGAGCAAACTTTAGCTGT
>JACCVJ010000260.1 GCA_013698215.1 Tatlockia sp.
TGCGCTGGGGACAGCAAACTTGCTTTTAATAGTTTTGTGTAGCAACTTATCCTCTAATACTCCGCTTGAGGTCAAACTAACTGAGTAGCTTTGCGATCGCGAAATTCTAAGTAAACGAGCAAAGCATTAACATCAGCGGGGTTAACTCCACCAATTCTAGAAGCTTGACCAATAGTTAAAGGTTTTACCTTAGATAGTTTTTCCCTTGATTCTTTAGAAAGAGTTTCAATGGTCGAGTAATCTAAATCCCCTGCTAAGGGGCGATTGGCGTGACGGGAAATTGCATCTATTTGGTGTTGCTGGCGTTGCAAATAGCCCGAATATTTAATGTCAATTTCTGCGCCGGCAATTTCTGCGGTGGTAAGGGTGGGGTTACTTAGTCCGTAAGTTGCCAAGTTAGCGTAATGGAAACCTGGACGACGTAGCAAGTCGGCTAGAGTGATGGAGTTTTTGATTGTTTGTTGAATATCTGTAGCAATTTGTTTTGCTATATCGCTATGTTCTTTGAGGCGTGTGGAGTGCAACCTTTCTTTTTCGGCGGTGATATTTGCTTGCTTGCGGGTGAATAAATCCCAAATGCGATCGCTAACTAAGCCGATTTTTCTACCTACAGGTGTCAGCCGTTCGTCGGCGTTATCCGAGCGCAATAATAACCGATACTCTGAGCGACTGGTCAGCATTCGATAGGGTTCTCTTAAGTCTTTGGTACACAAGTCGTCTATCAATGTACCCAAATAACTTTGTTCGCGGGGGAAAATTACCATTTCCTGATTTTGGGAATATTTCGCCGCATTAATTCCCGCGACAATCCCTTGCGCCGCCGCTTCTTCGTAGCCTGTCGTCCCATTAATTTGCCCTGCACAAAATAACCCCTGAACTTTTTTTGTCATTAAAGTTGGGAAACACTGGGTTGCGGGTAAATAGTCGTATTCCACCGCGTAAGCTGGGCGCAGCATGACGCAGTTTTCTAATCCTGGCAAAGTCCGCAGCAGTTGCAACTGGACTTGTTCGGGTAAACCTGTCGAAAAGCCCTGTATATAAAGTTCGGGAATGTCGCGCCCTTCTGGTTCGATAAATATCTGGTGGCTTTCTTTATCAGCAAAACGGACAATTTTATCTTCAATACTAGGACAATATCGCGGCCCTTTGGCATCTACCCAACCGCCGTAAACCGGGGATAAATGCAAATTATCCCGAATTAATTGATGAGTTTTGGCAGTAGTACGAGTAAGATAACAGGGCATTTGTGCGCGTTCTACCCACACCTCAGGATCAAAACTAAACCAGCGTACTTCTTCATCGCCGGGTTGGGGTTCTAACTTGCTGTAATCGACAGACTTTTTATCTACTCGTGCGGGAGTTCCAGTTTTTAACCGTCCGGTTTCAAACCCTAGTTTATTCAAGGTTTCGGTCAATCCAAGGGCGGCAAATTCTCCCGCCCTTCCCGCAGCCATTGATTTATTACCTACCCAAATTCGCCCACCTAAAAATGTCCCGGTAGTTAAAATTACGGCACTTGCTTGAAAGGCTACGCCAAAATAGGTTTCAACGCCGACAACTTCATCGTTAGCGCCGATTACTAAGTCTGTCACCATGCTTTCGCGGATGGTGAGATTCTCTTGATTTTCGACAATCCCTTTCATTACTTGGGCGTATTCGCGCTTATCTGTCTGCGCCCGTAATGCCCACACCGCCGGGCCGCGAGACGCATTTAGTACGCGCTTTTGTAGGTAGGTGCGATCGCTTACTCTGCCAATTTCTCCACCTATTGCGTCTACTTCATGGGTTAGCTGCGATTTTGCTGGCCCTCCTACGGCGGGGTTGCATGGTTGCCAAGCAATTTTATCTAAGTTGAGAGTAAGTAATAAGGTACGACAGCCCAAACGAGCGGCGGCTAGGGCGGCTTCACACCCTGCATGACCGCCGCCAACTACGATTACATCAAAAGTATCTTGAAATTCAGGGATCGTCATTGTTCTAAGAGAGACTTACTTTTATTTTAAACGAGGCACGGCTTACCGGGATTAATCAATCTCTAGCTAGACTAAATTGCGAAGTCAGCAAGTGAGAATAAACAATAGCCCAAACATAAATAGGGTAGATTCACTAAGATAGGTGCAATTAAAATTAACTTCTAGCAGCAATTTGTTACAATACTTAATGGTCGCGGTAGTGCGGTTATATATTCATGAATGTTAAGACAAACGATTTAGTTGAATTTCAAGTTGATGCAGCGCCAGGACAAATAGCTTTAGTTAAACCATTAGAAGTTGAGAATTTAAACGGACAAGTTGTTAAGCCAGAGTTGTTGCGCTACAACCCAGAAACTATAGCCGCTCATTACAAGAAAAAACCGTTAGAAGTATTAGGACGGATTTTTACAGTTATATTTCCCTCGGTAAGCTTTGCGCTGGGGGTGTGGTGGGATAAAAAAAGGGGTGTAAGCGATCGCAATGAGCTTAAACGCGCAGTACAGCTAAAAGAATTACTAACAAAATTAGGCCCGGCTTATATCAAAATTGGGCAAGCACTGTCTACTCGCCCTGATTTGGTGTCCCCCGCGTACTTGGAGGAATTGACGCGCCTGCAAGACCAGATACCGCCCTTTGCGAACGAAATTGCTTACCAGTTTATTGAAGAAGAATTAGGCGATCGCCCAGACCAAATTTACGCAGAATTATCCCCCGAACCAATCGCCGCAGCATCTTTAGGGCAAGTATACAAAGGTAAGCTAAAAACTGGCGAAACGGTTGCTGTTAAAGTCCAGCGCCCCGACTTGCAAGCAACAATTGCCGTAGACTTGTACATTTTACGCCGGATGGCAACTTGGGCAAATAATAATATTAAGCGCTTACGCAGCGATTTAGTCTCAATTTTAGATGAGTTTGGCGAACGCATCTTTGAGGAGATGGACTACATCAATGAAGGCGAAAACGCCGAACGATTTGCCAAGCTTTACGGGCATTTGAAAGACGTTTATGTGC
>JACCVJ010000316.1 GCA_013698215.1 Tatlockia sp.
CCGCTCAAAAGACAACTCCCTAGAGTCGTAAACGCGGCAATAGCGATCGCCGATGGAGACCTCACTCAAGAAATTGAAGTTACAAGAGATGGCACGGAAGTAGAGCGACTTTTAGTAGCGTTTAAAAACATGACAAAAAGTTTACATTCTCTCATCGCTCAAGCGCAAAGGTCTGGAATTCAAATAGGGACATCAACAACTCAAATTGCCGCCGCCGGAAGACAGCTAGAAGCAACAGTAAACGAGCAAGTTGCGTCTATAAACGAAGTAAATGCAACCTCTAGGCAAATTGCGACAACGGCTGGCGACCTAGTAAAGGGGATGGAAGATGTAACGAAAACAGCCCAGGCAACAACTCAAGCCGCAGCCAATAGCCAAATAAACTTAGAGAAAATTCAAGGGGCGATGCAGAATTTAGGGCTGGCGACTAACTCAATTTCTTTAAAATTAAGGATTATGGATGAAAAAGCAAATAATATCAATAACGTTGTTGCCACTATTACTAAAGTTGCCGATCAAACAAATTTACTATCTCTCAACGCCGCAATCGAAGCAGAGAAAGCCGGGGAGTACGGCGCAGGCTTTGCGGTAGTAGCGCGAGAAATTCGCCGTCTAGCAGACCAATCAGCCGTAGCAACCCTAGAAATTGAGCAAATGGTTAAAGAGATGCAATCGTCGGTGTCTACAGGCGTAATGGAGGTAGATAAATTTAGCCGAGAAGTAAGCCAATATGTCGAGGAGGTCGGCGATATTAGCACTCAAATCGGTGGTTTTATTAAAGATGTCCAGTCTCTAGCGCCGCAGTTTGGCTTTGTTTGCCAAAGTATGGACGAACAATATCGCGGAGCAGAACAAATTAGTACGGCGATTTCTCAACTAAGTGAAGCTTCGCATCAAACAGTCCAATCTTTGCAAGAAACAAATAATGCTCTTACGCAGCTAGATGATGCGACGCAAGGATTGCAGCGAGAAATTTCGCAGTTTAAGGTGTAAACAAAAATGGACGCGAGGATTACGCCACGTCAAGTCAATAATTGCTGGAACAAAATCGGCGTATACGGCGATCGCACCTGCAAAGAGCTAGAAACCGTAATTCATTGCCGCAACTGTCCAGTATATTCCACGGCGGGACGCAGTTTGCTAGAGCGTGACATTCCAGTAGACTATTTAAACGAATGGACTGCTACCTTAGCTTCCTATCAAACCCCACCGCCCTTGGCGATTGGCAACCAATCTGCTGCAAGAATTGGACGAGCAGACACTTTTTCGGCGATTGTTTTTCGCTTGAGCAATGAATTATTTGCTCTACCTGTAGGTGTATTGCAAGAAGTTACTCACCCTAGCGCAATTCATACCTTGCCTCACCGCAGCAATGACCTGTTTTTGGGGCTAGTTAATATTCGCGGTGAAATCTTGCTATGTGCGTCTTTGAGTCATCTTCTAGGGCTGGAAACCGTGACTGAGCCACTATCTAGTGACAGTAATTGTCGGATGCTTGTTGTTGGCAAAAATGGCAAATGGGTGTTTCCGGTTGATGAAGTACATCGAATCTACCGCTTTCACCTCAACGAATTTAAAGCTACGCCTGTCGTCATTTCTAGATCGAAGGAAACCTACAGCCAAGGAGTGATTGACTGGCATCATAAAAAGGTGAATTACCTAAATGCAGAACTATTATTAGATACGCTCGTTCGCCGGATTTAGCAGCAGGTTTTGGAGAAAATATGGGCGATTACTCAATGCTCGATCTGTTTCGTCAAGAAGTGGCAATTCAAGTCGCCAACTTAAAGCAGAGCTTATCGAATTTAAAACAGCAGCCGCTTGAAGTGAGCGAATTAGAAACGGCGTTGCAATCTTTGAAACCGATCGCCGGATCTGCCCAGCTTGTCGAACTTGAGGCGGTGGCAAATTTAGCGGCAGCAATGACAGGCTTGCTAGATGACGGCGGTTCTTCTACGCTGCCATTGACCCAAAAGCAAATCGATTCCTTACTGCACGCCCTGGATCTCCTCGTCGGCATCAGCCACGCGGAAGACTTAGAAGGCTGGTTAGCAGCCCACGCTGAGGAGTTCTCAAGTACGCAGGCGGCGATCGCTGACACTGCCCAGCAAGCGCCTTTGAGAACTGATACAAGGGTGGAGCCAGCAAGTACAATCAACTCATCTCCAATGGAGGCAATTACAGATAGCCCTATAGCCGTTGCGGCTCCACCCCTTTTTGATAGTTCCATGCTTGACTTGTTTCGTTTAGAAGTCGAGGCACAGGTTACAACTTTAACTGACAGTCTACTGGCGTTAGAAACTAATCCTAACTCTGCTCAAGAACTAGAAGCGCTGATGCGGGCGGCTCACTCTATCAAAGGAGCGGCTCGGATTGTTGGACTAGATGCCGCAGTGGGGTTAGCTCACGTTATGGAAGATTGTTTTGTTGCCGCCCAGAACCAAACAATTACTTTAACAGGCGATCAAATTGACGTGCTGTTGCGTGGAGTCGATTTACTTCAAAGCTTCAGTTCAATGAGCGATTTACATGACTCGACCAAAAAAGCAGAAATTGGCTCGATTCAAGCAACGATTTCTGCCATTCAAACCCCAGGAGCCGCTTTAGTCACAAAGGATACTCAGTCTTTTAGTAAACCTACACCAAATTTTGACAGCATCAATTCTGCGCCAATAGCTGAAACTGAACCGATTTCCCTTGTCTCGTCGCCAGTGATAGAGACATCAGTTGTATTGGTGCAGGAGGCTGACGAGATGGACGTAGCAATAGAACCAATTACTACTCAAGATCGGGTAGTGCGGGTAAACGCGGAGAACCTGAATCGGATGATGGGACTAGCCGGAGAATCGATGATTGAAGCAAATTGGCTAAATCCGTTTATTGATTCTCTGATGCTGCTAAAATCCCGTCAGTTAGAGCTTGCTAAGTGTTTAGAGAAATTACAACTAGATGCGATTTCTAGCCGTTCCCTTAATCCAGAAGATATAACGCTACTAGAGATTGCTCGACGCAAAGAGCGAGAATGTCGTGACTTAACAGGCGATCGCGTTACGCAACTAGAAGGATTTGTTCAGCGTACTGCAAACTTATCTGATCGCCTTTATCGAGAAGTAATTGCTTCTCATATGCGCCCGTTTGCTGACGGCGTACAGAGTTTTAACCGAATGATTCGTGATATTGCCCGCAAACTAAATAAGCAAGTAAAGCTAGATATTATCGGCAAATTAACGGCGGTTGATCGGGATATTCTCAAAAAACTAGAAGCTCCTCTTACCCATATTCTGCGAAACGCTGTCGATCACGGCATAGAATTACCAGAAGTAAGGCTGGCATCTGGAAAGCCTGCAATGGGTACTATTCGCCTAGAAGCTGTCCATCGCGGCGGTATGTTAGCGATCGTCGTTGCAGACGATGGCAAAGGCATTACTCCAGAAATGCTACGTCAGCAAGTAATTGACAAAAAGCTGGTAACGGCGGAAGTCGCCGCGAAACTAACTGATAACGAATTGATGGAGTTTTTGTTTTTGTCGGGATTTTCGCTCTCTAAGCAGGTAAGTGAACTTTCTGGTCGAGGGGTTGGATTAGATATTGCTAAAAGTATGGCTCAGGAAGTCGGAGGGACAGTAAGGGCAGCTTCTCAGCCTGGACTTGGAACCAGTTTTCATTTCCAATTGCCTTTGACGCTCTCGGTCGTGCGGACTTTGCTAGTCGAGATTTCTGGTGAAACTTACGCATTTCCGCTAGCGCGAATTGACCAGATTGTTAATGTCAAAAAATCAGAAATCGCCGCGATTGAAACTCGTCAATACTTTACGATTGACAAAAAAAATATTGGTTTGATTCC
>JACCVJ010000344.1 GCA_013698215.1 Tatlockia sp.
TATTTGAGGTAATTATCAACATTAGTATGACTATCGGTTTAGCTCCGGTAACGGGCATTCCTTTACCTTGGATTAGCTACGGGCGATCGGCAATGCTCACGAACTTTATTGCGATCGGGATAGTAGAGTCGGTGGCAAATTATCGTCAACGGGTAATGAAATACTAATAAATCTTGCCTTTAGTTTTGAAGTTTTACTGATGATTGCCTCCTTTAGAGAGATGTGTTGCCATAGTTAGTCTTCCAGCCCAGCGCAAAGTAAGGTAATTTAAAAAAAAGTAACTCTTAAATTAAAATAATGATGATATTTCCTGGCTCAGTTGTGCGCGTGACTAATACTAACGATACTTACTATGGTGTCACAGGCTTAGTTCAAAGAGTAACCGACGGCAAAGCGGCGGTATTATTTGAAGGGGGTAACTGGGATAAAATAGTTACCTTTAAACTGACCGAACTAACTCCAGTAGAAATAACCGCCGGACGCAAAAAAGCAAAATAGTTAGTTTATGCGCCTTCCTTTGCCACAATTTGCTACAAAAAACCGCCCATCTCACCATATTGCCGAAGCGATCGAAACTTCTACTACCGAGTTTTTGGCTCAGTGTCTCGATCCTGACGATCTGAGCTTCCCTGTTATGCCGCCTTTTGGTAGTTGGGTAAAGTCTTTGGATGAAGAATCGGGCAATACAATCTACGCGGTGGTTTATCACGCTACCACAATGCCTATAGACTCCATCCATCGGGCTAGGGCTTTAGGCTTATCTTTACAAGACTTGCGCGAACAACAACCCCAAATATTCGCCATGCTCAAAACTGAATTTCGCGCCGCAATTGTGGGATTTAAGCAACAGCAAAATACTAGAAGCCCTAGCCAAATACATCAATATTTGCCCCCACGTCCGCCCCAAATCCATCAAGCCGTCAATCAGTGCCAACCCCAAGAAATTGTCGAATTTAGCGCACAGTTAGACTTCTTGCGGACTCTATTGCAAGTAAATGGCGCACCAGTGGAGGCTTTAACGGCGGCGGCGATTCGAGAAATTTATCAATTGCGTTTGGGCGATCGCCCTTGGCTAGTCAAAGCTGGACGCACTCTTAGCGTACTGCTTAAAGATGACTACGATCGCTTAAAAATTATCTTGAGTCAAATCCACCCCTAGAAGGATATTTTTGAGCGCTCGACTATACTATTTTCATGGCTTTAGTTGCTGACAACAATCGCGCTGGGATAAAACTTATTGGCTCGATCTAACTATTAACGTGGCGATCGCACGCTCTATTTATGCAGTCTTTACAATTTATTGCCCAAGAATCAGCAACGCAGGTTCTCAGTAACGAGCCGATTGTGCCTTTTGCAATTTTGCTTGTTGTTATTTTATTTGTACCAATTGTCAGCGAAAAGCTGAGATTACCGGGATTAGTGGGGTTATTAGGAGCCGGGGTAGCTCTTGGTAGTAATGGCTTAAATGTGCTGCAAAATGACGCGCCAACCATGGAACTGCTTTCAGACATTGGGCTTGTGTACCTAATGTTTGTGTCAGGTTTAGAAGTTGATATGGAGCAGTTTCGGCGGACTAAAAATCGTTCGTTAGTATTTGGGACGTTTACTTTTTTAGTTCCTTTAATTATGGGAACAATTGTCGGGCGCAGTTTTGATTTTGGCTGGAATTCCTCAATTTTGATTGGCTCTTTATTTGCTTCCCATACATTACTTGCTTACCCGATTATTAGCCGTTTGGGTGCGATCGCCAATGAGTCGGTAATCGTGACCATTGGCGCAACTATTTTTACAGACATTGGAGCGCTTTTAGTCCTGGCGATCTGCGTAGCTATTAATGCTGGAGATTTCACTGTTTGGCGCTTAATAACTTTGGTGGGTTCGCTAATTGTTTACTCGGCGATAGTTTTGTTTGGCTTTGACAAAGCCGGGAAAGAATTTTTCCGGCGATCGGGAGACGAAGAAGGCAATCAATTTTTATTTGTACTACTAGCTGTATTCCTTTCTGCCGTAGGCGCTCAACTGATTGGGATTGAAAAAATTGTCGGCGCTTTCTTGGCGGGATTAGCGGTAAATGATGTCGTAGGTGGAGGGCCAGTTAAAGAAAAAGTTTTATTTGTAGGCAATGTATTATTTATTCCCATTTTCTTTGTCGATTTAGGTTTACTAATCGATATTCCCGCTTTTATCAAAAGTATTAGTACAATTTGGCTAACTTTGGCGATCGTCAGTGGTTTAATTGCTAGTAAATTTATCGCCGCATTCCTAGCAAAACTCGTTTACCGTTACAAATGGAACGAAATGCTAACAATGTGGTCGTTATCTCTGCCCCAAGTAGGAGCCACCTTAGCTGCTACTTTGGTGGGATACAAAGCCGGATTGTTAACGGAAGGGGTATTGAATAGCGTCATTGTTTTAATGCTCGTAACTGCAACCTTGGGCCCAATAATTACTAGCCGAGTAGCGGTGGGTTTAGCACCCGCCACCACACCTTTAGAGCCAACGTCAGATTACACAGGTAATGTTACCGATCGCGGCAAGTTTACGATAGTCGTGCCTGTATACAACCCCAAAACAGAGCAGTATTTAATCGAAATGGCTGCGTTACTAGCGCGGCAAACTTCTGGGCGAATTATCCCCCTAGCGATCGCCAAGTCTTCGGTACACATGAACGCGCCGCAAGTAGAAGTTGCACTCCAAAGAAGTTTACAGCTTATTAATGATGCTACTCAATTGAGTCAAGCGTTGGGCATAGAAGCAGAACCCTTATTACGCATTGATGACGCGGTAGCTTCAGGCATTACTCGCGCCAGTCGCGAACAAAATGCCAGCTTAATTGTCATGGGCTGGGGAAACAGTACTGGAATTCGATCGCGGTTGTTTGGTAACTTAATAGATAGTGTTTTATGGACTGCTCACTGTCCTGTAGCAGTGACGCGCTTGCTACAATCCCCAGCAAGTATTAAAAAAATTTTAGTTCCCATCGAAAACTTGACAACTCAAGCTTTGCAAAGCATTGAATTTGCGCGGATGTTGGCATCGGTAAACGCGGCTGACGTAACGTTATTGCATATTTGCGATCGCCGTACAAGTCTCAGCAAAATAGAATGGACTCGGTCGCAACTGTCGCTAATGGTTTCTAAGTTGGGTTTAGAAGGGCAAGTAGAAATAAACATTATTCCCCATGATAATATTGCTAGTGCGATCGCCTTGGCAGCAAAAAAATTCGATTTAGTAATATTGCGTTTCTTACAAAGGCTCTCAAATACAGGAGTTTTTGCTTTTAGCGATGTGAATACGCAATTAGTTACAGCTATTACAGGTTCCATTATCATGCTTTACGAACCCCAAAAAGTAGCTACCGTTATTTCTAACCAAAATCAGCTTCGTAAAGCAATCGAGTAAAGCTGTTTTTACGAAACATTTTTAAAATCTGTGCATTTGTACAGAATGTCTGATGGTTTGCTAATCAACTCAGGCTAAATCACGATAAATAATCTTGTTATTGAATTTGCGAAAAAAATTGCATTGTATGTTAAACAAGAGTTGCTTTATAACGATTAAAAAGCAATAGGTTGAGTAACAAAAGTGCGATCGCGCTCTATCCCATCAACAACAATATATTGAAAGAGTAAGTTATGAGAATTTTGGTTACAGGCGGTGCAGGGTTTATCGGTTCCCATCTGATCGATCGATTAATGAACCAAGGACACGAAGTTTTATGCTTAGATAACTTCTACACAGGTCACAAGCGTAATATTTTGCATTGGTTAGACAATCCTTACTTTGAACTAATCCGTCATGACATTACAGAGCCAATCCGTCTTGAAGCCGACCAAGTTTATCATTTAGCCTGTCCTGCTTCCCCAGTACATTATCAATTTAACCCTGTAAAGACAGTAAAAACAAATGTCGTGGGAACCTTAAATATGTTGGGGCTTGCCAAAAGGGTAAAAGCTAGATTTCTTTTAGCATCAACTTCTGAAGTCTACGGCGATCCCGAAGTTCACCCCCAAACCGAGGACTATCATGGCAATGTCAACCCGATTGGCATTCGTAGTTGTTATGACGAAGGTAAGCGAGTGGCGGAAACTCTAGCTTTTGACTATCACCGTCAAAATGATGTAGACATCAGAGTTGCGCGGATTTTTAACACCTATGGGCCGAGAATGCTGGAAAACGACGGGCGAGTAGTGAGCAACTTAGTAGCCCAAGCTTTGAAGGGTATGCCCTTAACAGTGTATGGAGAAGGCTTACAAACTCGGAGTTTCTGCTACGTCAGCGATTTAGTTGAAGGGCTAATGCGGCTAATGAATGGCGATTATATTGGGCCAGTTAATTTAGGAAATCAGGATGAATACACAATTTTAGAACTAGCGACCAAAGTTCAAAACCTAATAGATCCTAGCGCCAAGCTGAAGTTTGAGCCATTGCCTCAAGACGACCCCCGCCGTCGTCGTCCAGATATCACACGGGCAAAAACATTACTTAATTGGGAGCCAACTATTCCTTTAGATGAAGGGTTAAAGCTCACCGTTGCAGATTTTCAAAGTCGCATCAGCGCCAGCACTCCCCATTCATCGGTGTCTTAGCGGCAGATAATTAGTTCTTCGACCCTCGGAGCGCAAGTTTGCAAATGAACGTATTTATAGATAGCGTCTCGATTTTTATTAAAGGATTGGTAATTTATGCGTGTTTGTGTGATTGGTACAGGATACGTCGGTTTAGTTACTGGTGTTTGTTTAGCTCATATCGGTCATCATGTAATTTGCGTTGACAACAACGAAGAAAAAGTAAAGTTAATGAAGGCTGGACAGTCGCCAATTTTTGAGCCGGGATTGTCAGAGATTATGCAATCGTCTAGCCAATCGGGACAGTTAGAATTTACAACCGACTTGGGTGCAGGGGTTGCTCACGGAGAGATTTTATTTATTGCTGTAGGTACGCCCCCCTTACCTACTGGGGAAAGCGACACTCGCTATGTAGAGGCTGTAGCTCGTGGCATTGGCGAACATTTAGACGGCGGTTACAAAGTTATTGTCAATAAATCTACCGTGCCAATTGGTTCGGGTGACTGGGTAAAAATGATTGTGCAAAGCGGGACGGTAAATCGCCAGCAAGTTTTAGTAGGTACAGGAAATATTACTAGCGAAAAAGCAACAGGCGATCGCCAAGCCCTGTTTGATGTAGTTAGCAATCCCGAATTTTTGCGCGAAGGTTCAGCAGTATACGATACCTTCAACCCCGATCGCATTGTTTTAGGTGGCAATAGCCCCAAAGCGATCGCCATGATGCAAGAACTGTACGCCCCAATTATCGAGCGTTTTGCCACCGATCCGAATCTCCCGGCGGTTCCGGTACTGATTACAGATTTAAGCTCCGCAGAAATGATTAAGTATGCTGCTAATGCTTTTTTAGCTACTAAAATCAGCTTTATTAATGAAGTTGCCAATATTTGCGATCGCGTGGGTGCAGATGTAACCGAAGTTGCTAAAGGAATTGGGTTAGATTCCCGGATTGGCAACAAGTTTTTGCAAGCGGGTATCGGTTGGGGTGGTTCTTGTTTCCCTAAAGATTTATCAGCCTTAGTTCACACCGCCGACGATTACGGCTACGAAGCCCAGTTACTCAAAGCTGCGGTTAGTGTCAATCAAAGGCAACGGCTGATTTTAGTTGAAAAACTGCAACAAGTCCTCAAGATTTTGAAGGGCAAAACTGTAGGCTTACTAGGGCTTACTTTTAAGCCAGATACCGACGATATGCGCGACGCGCCATCACTGAACTTAATCGAGCATCTTAACCGCCTCGGAACTACTGTTAAAGCTTACGATCCGATTGTTTCTCAAAGTGGCTTGCGCGATGGTATTGCTGGGGTGCTAGTAGAGACGGATGCCGAGCGTTTAGCCGATGGTTGCGATGCTTTGGTACTGGTAACTGATTGGTCGCAGTTTCGCACCTTAGACTACGCTAAAATGGCTAATCTGATGAATAATCCGGTATTGATTGATGGGCGTAATTTTCTGGACAGGGAAGCATTAATCAAGGCTGGATTTAGGTATGTAGGAGTAGGGCGCTAATAAAAAGACAGGGAGATTTATTTATTTCTCCCCGTCTTTTTATCAAACTGCAAAGCGCCGGATAACTTTCTGCCATCCCAGCCCTACTAATATCAAAATTATTCCCAGTAGCCAAAGATGCCACTCTACCCAAAAGGCTAAAAATCCACAAGCAAGTAGTCCTATCCAAGCCAACCATTTAGGATAAAGGCGCTCCTCAGTAGGTATTTGTAAGGCTGCCAAATTAGTAACTGCATAATAAATCAAAACATTAAAGGCACTAAAAGACCAAGTAGTTTTGACATTATTGCCCACTACAACCATCAGCGCGATCGCACAACCGACAACTATTACCGCTAAATCGGGTGTTGCTTGTCTATTTAACCGCGCTAAAATCCCTGGCATATCGTGGCGACGTGCCATTGCTAGAAGGACACGAGATAAACCCAAAATTAAGTTAAGCAGCACTCCCAACATGGCAAACAGCGCTCCAATGGCGAGTATTTGACTACCACCCCAAACCCCTAGCTTACTAACTACTACTTGCAAGGGAGCCGCTTGTCCATTAGTTGCCGCACTCAGTACCTCCGCGCCTACCGAACCTACAGAGGCAATCGCCACCAGCATATAAAGCAGCATTGTAATGCCGATTGTTACTATCATTGCTTTGGGAATAGTCGTTCTAGGACTTCGCGCTTCTTCCCCCATCGTTGCAATCCGTCCATATCCTGTATAAGCCACAAACATTAAGGCGCTACCGTGCAGCACCCCGGCTATGGATTTTGGGAAAAAAGGCGTTAGGTTTTCGGTTGTAACTTTAGGTAAACCTACAGCGATAAAAAAGCTTAGGGATAATAAGGAGATAGAGACAATAACAATATTTGCCAAATTAGAGCGCTGAATTCCGCTTAAAACAACTAAGGTCAAGATTGCTACTACAACTACGGCGATCGGAATTAGTAGCCCGCGATCGCCCAAATTAGTAGCATTGAGCAAGTAACCAGCAAAACCTAAAGCCGCCGTTCCTGCCGAAGCAGCTTTTGCTAGTAAAAACATCCAACCCGCCGTAAAACCCAAAGTAGGATTGAGATACTTGTAACCGTACTCGTAAGTCCCACCACTTACGGCATGATTAGCGGCTAGTTGAGCGCTGTTTAAACCATTACAGGCGGCAACAATGGCGGCAATTGCCACCGATAGAATTACGGCTGACCCCGCCACTCCCGCAGCGATACCAATACTTACAAATACACCCGTACCAATAATTGAACCCAAACCCATTAAGGTAGCGCCAAAAACCCCCAATTCTCTCCTAAGTGAATGGGATGGCGTTTTTTGTGAATTCATAACTACTTACGCTTTCAACCCTCTTACCATACCGCAGCTAAATCGATACTTTTCTCAAGGAGTATTGGGTATACGCTCAATTTGGGCGTAGCCGCTAAAAATTAGCTGTTTTCCGCTTGTTTCTAATCGATTAATCCGCATCGTTACCCCATCAAGATCGAAGCGGTCAAGATCGACCATATTATCCAAAATTTCCGCAAAAGCGATCGCCAAAGCCTGAGATATCTCTTTCTGGGCTTCGGAAGCAAGATCGGTACTAAATTGCGGATTGTTAAATGCTACTCGCCGCCGCCGCTCTACAGCTAGAGTTGCTGTCATGCTAATTGGCACTAATTCCTCGCTGTTTAAATCTGCTTTTGCCAATATCTTGACTTGGTTATTAGGTAAGAGTTCAACTTGTACCTCGCTAAAAGAAACAGGTTCGCCCCCTGATAATTCGGTCAAACTGGGTAAATCTAAGTTAAGTAGGCGTTTTTTTACCAATTCTGCATTAAAAGCATGGTTAATACCTGCTTCAGATAATTTTACTTCCGCTACCGCTTGAGTGGGCTGCTTTAATTTCAGTTTTCCCCCTAGTACTGAGCCAAAATCTAAAGCTACAGCATCGGTTTCAAAAGACATTTCTTCCACCAAAAAGTCTTGGCGGATTGCCAAGCCCCGACCGCTCATTTTGAAGTTGTCTATGCTGCCCTGTAACAGCTTGCTGGAGGGGTAGCAACGTACAGAAACTTCTATTGACTCACTTTGAGTCAACAAATGACGAATGGTTTTGCTGGCGACGCTGTTGAGCATTCGCTCTCCCCAATCAGTGCCAGTATTAGGAGTAGTTGAGCCAGTAAGTCCAGCGAACATCTTTTCTTCACTTTATAGAAGTTCTCTATACTTTTGTAACAAAGCATGAACAATTCGGCAACTAATCGTCCATAAGTGGTGCTGACAAGAGCTATAAGAGTAGCTTGTTTGAGGCTACGAGGGTAGCACAAATAATGGGTTACGGGAAGT
>JACCVJ010000361.1 GCA_013698215.1 Tatlockia sp.
TTTTCAAGGTGCGTGGAGTCGTTAGACATCCTGGTTTCTTTAAAGAGTTTTCACCACCTCTGAGTATACTATAGCACATTCTTTAATAAAAAGCCGTCCTATAAGGATGGGGCTTTAAACCCAATAATTCCGGTAAAACATAGGGAATTATAGCTCATCGTCAGTATAAGGTTCTAAGTCATCCTCGCTCAATGGATCGGTATCATTAACAGCGTTGAAAGTGTCGTTACTTGCTTGGCGATCGCTATTATTACTATTTACTGTAACTAAATCAATTTGCTGGCGGTAGTAATCAACGCTTTTAACTTGAACTTCTACGCGATCGCCTAAACGGTAAGAGGCGCGATTTTTTCGCCCAAACAGAGCTTGCAATCTGCCTCTGTACTCGTACCAATCATCTTTAAGCGAACTAACATGAACTAGCCCCTCAACTTGTAATTGTCTGCCATTTTCTCCGGGTAGGGCAATTTCGACAAAAAAGCCGTAAGACTGGACTCCAGTAATTAAGCCTTCAAAAACATCACCAGTACGCTGCTTCATAATTTGGGCTTTTTGCAGCCCTAGCAAATCTTCCTCCGCGTCTTGAACCTCTTTTTCGCGATCGCCCATTGGAATAATTACTCGTCCTAAATCTGCTTCTAGTTCTTGATGAATCTCTGTAGGCAGCACATTCCAACTAATATTACCCCGTGCGGAACTATGACGAAGATTAACACCTTCTTTGGCGCGGGTAGTACGGCGATCGCGTCCTTGTTCAAATATGGTATGCAATACCCTTTGAATCAGCAAATCGCCGTAACGTCGCAAGGGGAAAGTACAACGGGTGTAGTAATCTAAACCTAAACCAAAGTGCGGCAGAGCTTGCAAGCTATAAGTAGCGTTTTTGAGCGTTGCTTGTAGTAAATAATTTAATACTTGTTCCGATGGCAAGGTCGCATATTGCTCTAAAAAACGTTGAAAATCAATTGGTGTAACTGAATTATCAGTAAGTGCTATTTGCGCTCCTAAATTATGTGCTAGTTTAATCATTTCCTCCACGTCTTCGACATCGGGGGCTGATTGGGAGCGATAAATTGCTGGAACGCCCAGGGCTTGTAAGTGACTTGCAACTACTTGATTTGCTAGTAAAACAAATTCTGTCAGCATTAACCCCATTGCTGGCGACGATTGCTCGTTTTCCGTTGATGTAACTACCACCGCTCCTAACATCCCTTCATCTTGGTAATAATTGAGGCGGGGTGGTAACTTGAGTTCAAAACTGCCTCGTTGTAAGCGTTGCTCTCTAACTAACTTGCTTAATGTTAAAAGTTGGTCTAGCTGACTATTTACTTCGTCTTCTGGGCTGAGGGATTGTTTGGCGTTTAATTGGCGATTTACATTGACGATCGTGGGCTGAATTTCAAATTCAACTATTTGTCCGCTTGTCGCATCAATAGTAATCAGGACAGAGATACAGAGGCGATCGCGCTCCGGTAGCAAAGCACAGGACTCTAAGACAGCCTCCGGTAACATTGGCAGCACTGTGTCGCCCAAATATACGGCGCTACCTCGTTTTAAACCCTCTCGGTCTAAAGTAACTAATTCTGGAGTAATGTAATGGGCAACATCGGCGATATGGACTCCAAGTTGCCAGTGTCCAGCCGGAGTTTGTTCTAAAGAAAAAGCATTTTCGATGATTGTTGCTTCTATCCCTGAAGCTTCTCCAATTGTCAAAGTAAAGAGCGATCGCAAATCCATCCGGGCTTTGATCTCATCTTTACTTACAGATTTGGGTAAGCTTTGGGCAGCAAGATCGACCAGTGGTGAAAAAACTCTTGGTAAGTCATGCTTACAGCAAACTAAATCGATATCTGCGGCAGCCTCCGCATCGCTACCGAGAATTTGGACTACTTTACCAATGGGCGGAAATTGAGCTAAAGGGTAGCGTTGAATTTCGACATGAACTAGATGATTGATTGCTTCTTCTAGATTATGTTCGCCGTCTGGTTGCAAATCAATTTCAAACAATAAGCGATCGTCTAGAGGTACTGCACGCATTGCGCCGTTATTTGCCTGCTTAATCCGTGCCAGCAAGCTGTGATTGGAGCGCTCGACAATTAACTTTACTTCTCCTTCAGGACTGCGACGGCGGCTGCCTTCTTTGGTAAGTTTGACCAAAACGCGATCGCCATTCCAACCTGTACTGAGGTGACTTTCGCGAATATATATGTCTTCTACTCCTTCGCCTTGTTGAATGGCAAAGCAAAAGCCTTTACTAGAACAGCGCAATTTTGCTTCAATCAAATCTTCTTCGTATACTCGGCGGTATTTGCCGCGATCTTTGGCAACGATGCCAACTTTTTCTAATACATCCAAAGCGATATGTAGTTTGTCGAT
>JACCVJ010000372.1 GCA_013698215.1 Tatlockia sp.
ATTAAGCTTATTAGCAAACTCAAACTCTTTAGCTAAAATAGAACAATAGCGAGAGAGTTCAACCCAAGATTTAGCTAATCTGTCCATCCAAATACGAATAGATTTGTTGCGAATAAATTGGGTGATACGGATTCCTTCATCAATTGCTTGAAATTGAATTGGTTTGCCGTATACTTTGAACTCAAAAATTAACATGGGTTTTTCCTCCTAAATTTTATAATAACACACCCATCATAAGATAATATGGAATAAATAAAAAGCCGTCCTGGAACGGCGGGGCTTTAAACCCATTTTTCCGGTAAGGATATGGCACTGAATATGTAGGCTTTTTAACTGGGCGATTGTTGGCTCTAACATTCAATCGCTGATATCTCTTGCTGCTCTTGTGCCAACTTTTGAGCGATCGCATCTCTAACCCAATCAGCCAAATTGTCTCCAGCCACTTCTCTAAGATTTTTATCCATACTTTGAGATAGCTTGACTGTTAAAGGCTTTTTACATAATGGCTCTGTTCGTTTTGAGTGAAAATAGCCTTTGCCTGTTCGATTCCCTTTCATAGAAACGTATTTTATATTCTAACCTAGTGTACCAGGTATATAGCTTTTAGTTATTACTGCTTGACTTCAACAAGTTCATGAGCTATACCACCTACAGGTAGGGCTAAAATTCTGCGAGGGTTAGTTTTTGGGTTATCTGAATCATAATGTTGATACTGCCAAAAAATAGTTTTAGTTGCGATCGCATCCTATATTTGGGTAAAATCATAAATTCGACCAATAGATAATTTAGACTTTACAGGTAAAATTATGGCAAAGCGCGTACAGTTAGTTTTAAATAAAGATGTTAACAAGTTAGGCAAACTAGGCGATCTCGTCGAAGTAGCTCCTGGTTATGCTCGTAACTACTTGCTTCCGCAAAAAATGGCTGTCCAGGCTACTCCTGGTCTTCTCAAGCAAGCCGAACGCCGCAAAGAAAAAGAACGTCTCCGTCAAGAAGAACTTAAACAAGTAGCTCAAGGCTTAAAAGCAACTTTAGAAAAAGTAGGTGGCTTTACAATCGCTAAACAAGTCGGTGAAGGCGATTCGATCTTTGGTACGGTGACAGACAGAGAAGTTGCAACCCTAATCCAAGGAGCCATCGATCAAGAAGTAGATCGTCGGGGTATTACTCTACCCGATATTAGCAAAACTGGTACTTACAATGCCGAAGTTAAGCTACATCCAGAAGTCACCGCCACCGTACGGATTCAAGTAGTAGCAGAATAAAACTTTATCGATCCCCTCTCTTTAAAAGCTCTCTTGATTAGCAATGTATCATGGCTAGTAGGCGAAATCTTTTAGCCTGTCAAAAGCTTAGAGAGGGAAACTTGACCAAATTTTTGTTTTGTTAAATTTATAGTGGAACAACTTAACTTTCAAGGCTTGGGCGCACTCCCACCGCAAAATATTGAGGCAGAAGAAGCGGTTTTAGGAGGTATTTTACTAGATCCTGAAGCAATTAGCCGTGTAAGCGATCGCCTATTAGCAGAAGCCTTCTATATTAGCGCTCATAAGCAAATTTACGAGGCGGCTTTAAAACTCCAAAGCCAAGGTAAACCCACAGATTTACTTAGTATTACTTCTTGGTTAACTGACCACGAATTGTTAGCAAAAGTTGGCGGGAAAAGCAAGTTAGTTCAATTAGTAGATCGCACTGTATCGGCGATCAATATTGACTCCTTGGCAACTCTTGTAATGGATAAATACTTGCGGCGCAAGCTGATTCAAGCGGGTAATGACATTGTTCAACTTGGGTATCAAACAGAAACCGAACTCCCGATAGTTTTAGATAGAGCCGAACAAAAAGTTTTTAATATCACTCAAGACAGGCCTCAGCAAGGATTGATTGCGATTGAGCATACTTTAACCGATACCTTTCAAGAATTAGAAAACCGCGATCGAGAACAAGCTTTACCGGGTATATTGTCTGATTTTTACGATTTGGATGCACTAACAAGTGGCTTCCAGCGCTCGGACTTAATTATTGTCGCCGCCCGTCCAGCAATGGGCAAAACGGCTTTATGCTTAAATATTGCCCGTAATGTTGCCACTCGCTACAAAAAAATGCCTGTAGCTGTTTTTAGCTTGGAAATGTCCAAAGAGCAGTTGGTACAGCGTTTACTAGCTAGTGAGGCGGGAATTGAAAGCCAAAGAATGCGGAGCGGGAGAATTAGTCAAAATGAGTGGGAACAACTAAGTCGAGCCTTTGGTAACTTAGCTCAATTGCCCATATATATAGACGATACGGCGAACATGACGGTAATGGAAATGCGTAGCCAAGCCCGCCGTTTGCAAGCAGAGAAAAATAGCGAACTCTCTTTAATTGTGATCGATTACTTGCAGCTAATGGAAAGTAGTAGCAGCGATAATCGGGTGCAAGAACTATCAAAAATTACCCGCAGTCTCAAGGGTTTAGCTCGTGAATTGAAAGTGCCAATTATTGCCCTGTCTCAGTTGAGTCGAGGAGTAGAAGCTAGAACTAACAAGCGTCCCCTGCTTTCAGATTTAAGAGAATCTGGCTCTTTAGAACAAGATTCTGACTTAGTATTAATGATTTATCGGGATGACTACTACAACCCTGATTCTCCCGATCGCGGAGTGACCGAAATTATTGCCGCCAAGCATCGAAACGGCCCTACAGGTACAGTAAAACTCCTCTTTAACCCGCAATATACCCAGTTTTTGAACTTTAAAAGGTAATTTGCGCTCCTTTGCTTAAAAATTGGCAGAAAGACCGACGCGATAAGTTAAACCAGGGTGATAGATGCGATTAGATTTTTCATACTGCACATCAG
>JACCVJ010000413.1 GCA_013698215.1 Tatlockia sp.
TTTCATTGCGACTACGGGAGCAATATTTATGTGGGAAATGAATTTTATATGAACTATGGTTGTGTGATTCTTGATTGCAATACAGTCCATATTGGCGACAATGTTAAATGCGCTCCTTACGTGCAAATCTACACAGCTTACCACCCCACAGATCCCCAAATTCGCCAGACTAAAAAAGAACTGGCTGCACCAATTAATATTGGTAATAATGTTTGGATTGGTGGCGGGGCAATTGTTTGTCCGGGTGTAAGTATTGGTGATAATACTACAATTGGCGCGGGTAGTGTAGTAGTTAAAGATATACCTGCAAATGTAATAGCTGTTGGCAATCCTTGTAAAGTTATTCGCTCTGTTAGTTAATTTCAGTCCAAGTTAAAATTAAATAGATAAGTTTACTCTTTAAAAATATGCAAGCACCATTAACCTACATAAACTTGATTGAATACTTAAAAGCGGAAGACTCTAGCCAAACTCGCCATGAGTATCTAAATGGTCAAGTATTCGCAATGACAGGAGGTAGCCGCGAACACAGCTTGATTACTGGAAATATTCACAACAGATTAAAGAATCACTTACGCGGGAGTGGTTGTCAAGTCTTCGCTGCTGATATGAAAGTCAGGATAGAAACAGATAATGTATTTTACTATCCCGATGTAGTCGTTACTTGCAACTCGCAGGATACAGAAAAGTTTTTTTTGACTAAACCTTGTTTAATTGTTGAAGTATTATCACCAAGTACAGAAAATATAGATCGTAGAGAAAAACTACTGACTTATAAAAAGATAGAAGCTTTACAGGAGTATGTATTAGTTAGTCAAGACGAGATAGAAGTAGAACTTTATCGTAAAGATAAAGATGATAATTGGATTAAATATATTTTGGGTAAAAATGATGCCGTAATTTTAGATTCGGTAAACTTGCAACTAACAATGACAGAAATTTATGAAGATGTATTGAATGTTTAAATATTAATCACCCAGTTGCTTAAATAACTCTAGCTTGCTATCCAACCAATCATCAGTAAACCAACCATAAGCTAAAACATCTCCCACTACACTTGCACTAATTCCCATTACCCAAATAAGAGCAATTTTAGTAAATAGGGGAATTGCAGTAAGTTCAATTTTATTTAATTGTCGAATCGTTTGATAACCTTCTAAAAATGAACTTATAATTTTACTATCTATTTTCCAAGCAATATATATACTAATAAACTTTCCAATGTCAAAAGCCCGCCAGCCATAGCCACATTGATCGAAGTCAAACAAGGTTGGCTGGTTAAGTTGAGTAAAGTGAGTATTTCCTGCATGAATATCGCCAATACAAATACCATAAAAAGGCGAATACTTTGGTAAATTTAAGGCTGTTAAATTGCTTTTAAGTTTTTCAGCTTGGTTGTGCAAGTAATCAATATCAGTTTTTCTATGTTTATATAGTGGTGCGATCTCATTTACAGAAGCATCTAATAAATATGCGCTATTTAATTCAAGTCGGCTAAAACTACTCGTAAAGTTATTGGTAACTTCATGAATAGTTGCAACGGCTTCTCCCAACCTCCAGCTTTGTTCGCTATTTAGTTTTTTATCCACCGCCTTACCGGGAGCATAAGAAAATAAAGCACTATAACGAGTTCCTTCCGGTGCAGCAATTGCCGTTGTAAAACCACCTGTTCTTTTGGCAATTGGGTAAGAAATAGCTACATTATTTTTATGCAAAAAGTGCAGTAGTTCTAGCTCAAAATCAATTTCAGCTTTAGTTCTCCAACCATAGCGATAAACTCGCAAAATATATCGTTCTTGTTCTGTTTCTACCAAATAAGTATCATTCAATCCGCGTTTAAGTAATCGACAGCTTTGAAGCTTGCCGATTTGATAATGGCATAATACATTTTGTTCTAATGCCTCACTAGAGGGAATTGAATGAATTACATTAATAAACTTAGAAGACATACAATTAATAATAAAAACAATTAAATAACTATGAGCAGCAAGCCCAGTGCGATCGCGTTTGGCAGCATTAATATGGATTTAGTTGCTACAACGCCCAAGTTGCCTATACCTGGCGAAACTTTACTAGGACACAACTTTTTTACTGTACCTGGTGGGAAAGGTGCTAATCAAGCGGTAGCCCTAGCAAAGCTAGGAGTAAATACTTACATGGTAGGGCGTGTAGGTGATGACAGTTTTGGCAACCAATTACTTAAAACTCTCCTAGCTGCGGGAGTAAATATAGAAAATGTATTGGTAGATGAAAGCGCCCGAAGTGGTGTAGCTCTTATTAGTATTGACGATGCGGGCGAAAATCAAATTATTGTTGTCCCTGGTGCAAATGGGTGTGTAGATAGCACCGATGTCGATACCTTAAATAGCTTATTACCCCATTGTCGCGTTTTACTAATGCAATTTGAAATTCCTTTACCAAGTATTTTATTAGCCGCCCAAGCCGCTAAACGATTGGGGGTAAAAGTAATTCTCGATCCTGCACCAGTTTTAAAAGACATCCCTACTAAACTTTACCCGTTAGTTGATGTTATTACCCCCAATGAAACAGAAATTGGGCAGTTGGTAGGATTTGCTGTAAATGATTTGGAAGCAGCAGCTAGAGCAACGAATATTTTATTGCAGCGTGGTGTCGGCTGTGCGATCGCTAAACTAGGAATAAAAGGGGTAATTTGTGCCACTAGGGAGGAAACATTTTTTGTGCCAGCTTTTCCGGTAGAGACTGTTGACACTGTAGCGGCGGGGGATGCCTTCAATGGCGGTTTAGCGGCGGCTATGGTGGAGGGTACGTCATTACGACAAGCTGTTGTCTGGGGAGCTGCCGCCGGGGCGATCGCAGCAACCACATCGGGGGCGCAGTCTTCTATGCCTACCAAGGAAGTTTTAATTGATTTTTTGCAAGCAAGAGGAGCAATGAAAAGTAACTTCTAAACTCACTCATCCCGCGCAACGGACTATTGTCCGTCACGCCCTAACCCACCTGCTTTTACAAGCATTTAGTTAGATCAATACAATCTCATAATACGACGTTTATTCAACAAAAGTCAATAGTTTCATTAATAAGAATTGCTGAACTATAAGAGGTATTTGATAAGCAGACAAATAGGAGTCATAGAGTAATTAAAAATTAAAAAACGCCCGTCGAACAGCTAATTAAGTAGTTAAAAACCTTAAAAGTTCAAGAGAAAAACAATGACAATTCCTAACGGTCCAAGCAGTTCACTTTTAGTTCGGAGAATAAGTACAATTAAGTGGATTTTCAACCCGTTTAAGGTACTTGAAGAACGTGCCGAAAAGTATGGCGAAAGTTTTACAATTTCCAAAAATACGTCGCCCTTAATAGTGTATTTCACTAATCCTCAGGCAATTGAGCAAATTTTTACTGCAAACCCAGAGTTGTTTGATACCAATAGCGCCAACGATATATTATTGCCCCTGTTGGGCGAACACTCAATGATTTTGCTAGGAGGAGCAAAGCATCAACGTCAGCGTAAATTGTTAATGCCTCCATTTCATGGCGATCGCTTACGCACTTACGGGCAATTAATTCATAAAGTTACCGAGGACGTAATGAGTCAGTGGCAAGTAGGTAAGCCTTTTACTGTGCGATCGTCGATGCAAGAAATCTCATTGCAAGTCATTCTTAATGCTGTTTTTGGCATCCATGAAGGAGAACGATTTAACCAACTAAGGCAAGTTTTAACAACCTTATTAGACTCGGTTGGTTCTCCTGTAAGTTCAATTCTGCTCTTTTTTACTTCCTTACAAAAAGACTGGGGTGCTTGGAGTCCCTGGGGGCGATTTTTGCGTCTCAAACAGCAAATCAATAAGCTGCTAATGGCTGAAATTAGAGAAAGAAGACAGCAAACTGATCCCAATCGCGATGACATTCTCAGTTTGCTTTTAGCTGCGCGGGATGAAGAAGGGGAAGCAATGACTGATGAGGAGTTGCGAGACGAATTGATTACGTTGCTATTTGCCGGACATGAAACTACTGCTTCTGCATTATCTTGGGCGTTGTACTGGATTGATTCGTTGCCAGAAGTTAAAAACAAACTGCTAAACGAACTTAAAACCTTACCTAGTGACTCCAATTTTAGCGATATTGCGCGTTTGCCTTATTTGAATGCCGTTTGCTGCGAGACGTTGCGGATCTATCCTATTGCCATAACTCCTTTTCCGCGCGTGGTAAAAGTGCCGATGGAAATTATGGGCTACCAACTTGAACCCGGTACACTGTTATTAGTTTCTACTTATCTCACCCACCAGCGAGAAGATATTTATCCCGAACCCAAAAAGTTTAAACCAGAGCGCTTTTTAGAAAGACAATTTTCACCTTATGAATACCTGCCTTTTGGGGGGAGTAACCGTAGATGTATTGGTGCAGCCTTTGCTATGTTTGAGATGAAGTTGGCACTAGCGACTATTTTGACTAGCTGCGAGTTGAAGTTAGTTAATACTCGTCCGATTAAACCAACGAGGCGCGGCTTGACTGTCGCGCCTCCAGGAAATATGCAGATGGTGGTTACAGAATTAAAGCAACAAGAAAAGCCTGTTTTAGTTTAGTGCGATCGCGCTGTGTAATTTTGAATAAATCTCCATAATAAATAGTAGAGACGTTGCACTGCAATGTCTCTACTTTCCTATATCCTCATTCCACAGTTGGGGATGATTGTAAATAAACTCACTCATCAACTGCTTGCATTCTGCCAAATTTAGATCGATGACTTCCACACCGTGAGACTTCATAAAATCCTCTGCGCCAGGAAAAGTCTGCGATTCTCCAGCTATAACTTTTTTAATACCAAACTGAACTACTGCACCAGCGCAAAGATAGCAAGGCATTAAGGTTGAGTACAAAATTGTTCCCTGATAAGTGCCAATTCTACCCGCATTCCGCAGACAATCGATCTCTGCGTGAGTAACCGGATCGCCATCTTGGACTCGTTTATTATGCCCTTGTCCGATAATTACACCCTCTTTAACTAGCACCGAACCTATAGGAATACCACCTTCTAGCAATCCTTCTTTAGCCTGGGCGATCGCTGCAAGCATATATTCATCCATACAATGCCTCCATACAACTACTGAGTATACACTTGCAGGATTTGACTGAATACAACAAGCTTGTGGAATTCAGTCAAAGAGATTACTTTAACTTAAGGTTGCTTTGGTGCGGCTAACTTAACAACTTCAATATCTAAATCTAGTGCTTCTGATACTTGCTCTAAAGTTAACCCCATTTTCAACAGCCGAGGTAGTGTTTCTAGCTTGCCTTCTAGCTTGCCTTCTAGCTTGCCTTC
>JACCVJ010000424.1 GCA_013698215.1 Tatlockia sp.
TAAAAACTTGCGATTCCAAATTCGTTAAGTCTTCGTAAGCCTTGCGAGAGCCAAAAGTTTCGCGCCCAGTTTGTACGGTGTCGCCATTACGAGCGGTAGCGGCAAAACGCATCTCCATATCTACCCACGATTGCTCGATTAATGTTCCTTCCGATGTTGCTAAAACTACTCTTTGCACGGTGTCGCCGTAGCGGACAGAGGTTGTAGTAACTTGAGCTACACTTTTGAGAATTTCACCATAGTGATCGCATAATTCTTTTTTTGCTGCCAAAGAAACATGGCGCGGATCGGTTCCCGTCAAAGGGACAAAACAAATATCTTGGTAGGGGGCAATTTCCGCGAGTAGGGTTTCCGAATCGCCCACAATCCGGGCGGCGGTTACAGCTTCTTCAATTCGCTCTTCAATAGTGGCAAGTTCGTTAAAGCTGCTCAATCCCCAGCCGCCTTTATAACAAGCGCGAATTTGTCCGCCAATAGATAAACCTTCGCTGAGGGTTTCTATTTTGTCGCCACGCCGTAAAATATCTGTCCCTTCTGCTTCCTCTAGACGAATAGCTAAATAATCTACTCTAGAGCGATAGCGGGAGATTAAGTCGGCAAGCAAGTTTTGGGCATCAACAACCGCGATCGGCATAAAAGTAGCCAAAAATAGTAAACTGACTCTATTTTGCAACGAATCCGGCAGCAGTTACTACTAAAAAATCAAAAGTTACAACTTTCTGCTCGTTCTCCCAGGCTGATAAAATTAAACTTACTTTTCACTTTTACCGCAGGCTGGAAGTAATTGATGTTATTGAAATTGCGGCAACAGCCGAGTTTATGGCTAGTTACAAAAGTAGCAAGTATTTTTTTTATTATTTGTCTAATATTTATCCTCCATCGCTACTACACTCTTTACGCTTCCTTCGATCAAGGCATTTTTAATCAGGTATTTTGGAACGGTACTCACGGGCGAATGTTTCAAAGTTCGCTTTCTTCTAGTCTTTCTACTAATGTCGTCCACAATGGCGAAGTTCCAGAGGTGTTTTATCATCGTTTGGGGCAGCATTTTACCCCCGCTTTACTCCTATGGCTGCCGCTTTACCTCTTATTTCCTTCTCCCGCTACTTTGGCAATTTTGCAAGTAGTTTTAATTACGGCGGCGGGGTTTGTTCTCTATGGGTTAGCAAGACACTATTTAGAAGCACCCCTATCGGCAATGATTTGTGTCAGCTTCTATGGAGCTAATGCTGTAATTGGCCCTACACTGTCCAATTTTCACGATCTAAGTCAGATTCCCTTATTTGTATTTGGGTTGCTGCTGGCAATGGAAAAACGCAAATGGCGGCTCTTTTGGCTGCTTGCGGCGTTAATCTTAGCCGTGCGGGAAGATAGCGGGGTGGTGCTGTTTAGTATTGGTTTTTATTTAATTTTGAGCAAACGCTACCCTCGTCTAGGGCTAATGGTTTGTACTCTCAGTCTAGGTTATATGCTGGTGTTGACTAATGCCATTATGCCGCTCTTTTCTGAGGATATTTCCCGGCGTTTTATGATCGAACGCTTTGGACATTTCACCGACAAAGAAGCAGCTACCACTTTAGATATTATTTGGGCAATTGTTAGTAAACCGGGGCAGTTGTTGGTACAGTTATTTTCACCTTTTGCCACCAAAGTTAAGTATTTACTTGGTCATTGGCTACCTTTAGCTTTTATCCCGGCGGTTTCTGGCTCGGCTTGGCTAGTAGCGGGGTTTCCATTGCTGCAAATTTTTCTCCAGCAAGGAGAATCAAGGTTAGCAATTACAATTCGCTATGCTTTAACGGTAGTTCCTGGGCTATTTTATGGTGCAATACTTTGGTTAGCGTGTCATCCCAAGCAATTTAAGCCATCGTTTCAACGTTTTTGGACAGTTTGCATTGGTTTGTCTTTAATATTTACTCTGACTTCAAACCCTAGTCGGACTTTTTATTTTATCATTCCCGATTCAATTCAACCTTTGGTATACGTATCTTTGCCTCAGCAATGGCATCATGTCGCCCAAGCGCGTAAGCTTTTAGCCCAAATTCCCGTTAATGCTAGTGTATCGGCAACTACTTACCTTGTTCCCCCGCTTTCGAGCCGCCGAGAAATTTTGCGGTTTCCAGCGCTGCAACTGCGTAATGATGCTGGGAACGTTGTAAATATAGAGTATGCGATCGCAGACCTTTGGCAATTACAACAATACCAAGCCGCGTTTAAGAGCGATCGCCAATTATTAGTAGATTATAGGGCGATGATTAATCAAGTTTTAAGCGATCGCCAATACGGAATTATTGATTATGCTGATGGTGTAGTATTGCTCAAAAAAGCCGCGTTATCTTCTAATCAAGCCATGGCTAGTTGGTTAGCTTACCAAAACCAACTTAAAGCAATCTTGGGTAACAAGTAAAGTTAAATAATTACGCACACTTTAGTTGCCGTTTCTATCGCTTTAAATCATATATATTTAGAAATATTTGCAGGTTTTTGGTCGATGAAGATTTTGGTACTGACGTGGGAGTTTCCACCGCGAATTGTGGGCGGAATTGCTCGCCATGTAGCGGAGTTGTATCCAGAAATTGTCAAATTAGGGCATGAAGTCCACTTAATTACCGTAGAATTTGGCGCAGCGCCGATGTACGAAGTAGTAGACGGGGTAAAAGTACATCGCGTTGGCGTTGCTGCAAGTAATGACTTTTTCCACTGGATAGTCAATTTAAACGACAGCATGGGCAATCATGGCGCTAAATTGATGTTGGAAGAAGGTGGTTTCGATTTAATTCATGCTCACGATTGGCTAGTGGGAGACGCGGCAATTTCTCTCAAGCACAACTTTAAAGTGCCACTAATTGCCACTATTCACGCCACCGAATTTGGGCGATACAATGGGCTTTACAACAACGATCATCATTACATTTGTGGCAAAGAAAGGCTACTTGCTTACAATGCTTGGCGGGTAATTGTCTGTACGGGCTATATGCGCCGTGAAGTAGCAAGAGCGCTACATAGTTCTGGGGATAAAGTAGATGTGATCTATAACGGGATTAGAGCCGAAAAAAAACAGCATCAAACAGATTTTGACTTCTGGAATTTCCGCCGTTACTTTGCAAGCGATCGCGAAACTATTGTTTACTATGTAGGGCGGATGACCCATGAAAAAGGTGTTGCGGTACTAATTAATGCTGCTCCCAAAGTTGCCGCTGCAATGGGCGGTTATGTCAAATTTGTAATTATTGGTGGCGGTAACACTGACAATTTAAAACGCCAAGCTTGGGATTTAGGAGTTTGGGACAAGTTTTATTTTACGGGTTTCATGTCTGACGAAACTTTAGACAAATTTCAAACTGTAGCAGATTGCGCGGTTTTTCCTAGTTTGTATGAACCCTTTGGGATTGTAGCTTTGGAAAGTTTTGCCGCCCGTGTCCCTGTTGTAGTTTCCGATACGGGAGGTTTACCGGAAGTTGTACAACATACAAAGACAGGTATCGTCACTTATACAGGCAATGCTGA
>JACCVJ010000429.1 GCA_013698215.1 Tatlockia sp.
AGTGGTTTAGTGTTAGTGATGGAATTATTAAATACCGCGATAGAGTCGGCGGTCGATTTGACCGTTAAGCAGTCTTACCACGATTTAGCAAAAATAGCTAAAGACTGTGCGGCGGCGGCGGTTTTAGTTTCCGCGCTGGTAGCGGTTTTAGTTGCAGGAGTTTTAATTATGCCGCCATTGATGGTGCTGATGCGAAGTCTTTGGGCGTAAGGAATAAGCTAATTTTTGCAGCGCTACTAAACCTAAACTAGGAGAAAATTGAGTTTTGATTATAGTTATTGATAATTACGATAGCTTTACTTATAACTTGGTGCAGTATTTAGGGGAACTAGGGGCAGAGTTTCCCGTTGCTTCAGTTATTCAAGTTTACCGCAACGACCAAATTTCCCTTGAGCAAATCCGCCAATTGCAGCCAGAGGGGATCGTAATTTCTCCAGGCCCCGGTCGCCCGGAAGATGCGGGGATTTCTTTAGAGATAATTCGCCAGCTAGGGCAAACTGTACCTATTTTGGGTGTGTGTTTGGGTCATCAAAGCATCGGGCAAGTTTTTGGGGGTCAAATAGTCTCGGCTCCAGAATTAATGCACGGTAAAACCTCCCAAGTAATTCATACTGGTGTAGGCGTTTTTCGCGGTTTGGATAATCCTATGACCGCAACTCGATATCATAGTTTAGTCATTGAGCCGCAAACTTGCCCGGAAGTGCTTGAAATTACAGCGTGGGTGGAAGATGGGACGATTATGGGAGTTAGGCATCGCAATTACCCCCATATTGAAGGCGTACAGTTTCACCCCGAAAGCGTACTAACTACTTTGGGTAAGCAATTGTTACGAAACTTTTTGACACAACTACAGTCGTCCATAGGGTGAGGAGAAATTGATGAAACGGCGACAAGTATTAGGTTATGCAGGGGCGGGGTTGGCAACAACGCTGTTGACAAGTTTGAGCGCGACGGCGCAAACTAAGGAATCGTTAGCAGTAAAATGGTTGGGTCATACTTGCTTTTTGTTTAGTAGTGGCAAAACGCGAATTTTGGTTAATCCATTTCGGACGCTTGGTTGTACGGCAAAATACCGCGCTCCTAAAGTGGAATCGGGTTTAGTGCTAGTAAGTAGTCAGTTGTTGGATGAGGGAGCCATAGAAGGGCTGCCAGGTAAGCCTCAGCTAATTTACGAGCCTGGGGTATATCGATATAATGACATTCAAGTCCAAGGAATTAATACTTCACACGATCGCAATAATGGCAGAAGATTCGGCAACAATGTCGTGTGGCGCTGGAAGCAAGCCGGAATTAATATCTTGCATTTGGGTGGTGCGGCGGCTCCGATTACGATTGAACAAAAAATTCTCATGGGTCGTCCTGATGTGCTGTTAATTCCCGTTGGCGGTGGTGTTAAAGCTTACAATCCGACGGAGGCAAAAGCAGCGATTCAAGAGATTAATCCAAAGTTGGTGATTCCGACTCATTACAGTACCCAAGCGGCGAATAGTAGTAGTTGCGACCTTGTGGCGGTAGACCAGTTTTTGGAATTGATGAAGGGTGTTGCTGTGCGCCGCGCCGATAGCGATATGGTGACGCTTAGTGCTGGTAGTTTGCCTCAAAAAGATATGGCAATTCAGTTACTAAGTTACAAATTCTAAGCATTGCGATCGCATTTTTATAGAGACGTTTTAGAATTGTTTAACTAAAACGCCTTTTTTTGTGTTAATAATTGACCTATTTCCTATTATTTCAAGGGCGGGTTTTCATTACCTAGAGAACTACTTGCGACGACGGAGGAAAAATTGTCTATAGGACTACGACGAGGAGCTAGAAAAGTAAATACTGAAACAGAATAGACTTTTTATACAGATAGATAAAGAGTGCCAGAAGTCTATTGCAGCCGATCGATATCTATTTTGAAAAATTCATGGTCGCGTAACAGCACTGTCATAGCAACTTCACACCAGGGTTATAGATTGATAAGAGTAAGCAACTAATAATTGCGATCGCTCGATGCTCAATCGACTTGAACTTTAGAGGCGATCGCCAAATATATTACTCATATTCTTAAAATGAACAATCAAAAAACAGCTTCTTGGCGCAAAAGCGCTACTTATCTATCTCTGGTGCTACTAGGTGCGGGGGCAACATTTTCTGGTAATTATTTAGCCGAGCAAACCCAAAGCGCGCCAGCAATCGCCGCTCCAGCTATTAGTGATAGTGCGATTTCTCAATTACCCGGTGTGACTGATCCTAACTTTGTTACCTCGGTAGTAGAGCAAGTAGGCCCGGCGGTTGTCCGCATTAATTCTTCGCGCACGGTAACGCGCAAACTCCCAAACGATCCGCGCTTGCGCCGCTTCTTTGGCAATAACATCCCGCGATCAGGAAGTAGAGTTGAAAGAGGAACCGGATCGGGCTTTATTATTAGCAAAGATGGACAGATTTTAACTAATGCCCATGTAGTTGATGGGGCAACAAATGTAAGTGTAATCTTAAAAGATGGTCGGCGCTTTACTGGTAAGGTATTAGGCACTGATCCGGTAACGGATGTAGCCGTAATTAAGATTCAAGCCGACAACTTACCTACAGCTAAATTAGGCGATTCTGAGGGGTTAAGACCTGGAGAATGGGCGATCGCCATTGGCAATCCTTTAGGACTTGATAACACCGTCACTACGGGAATCATCAGTGCTACAGGTCGTTCTAGCAGTGCTATAGGGGTTCCTGATAAGCGGGTGGCATTTATTCAAACTGACGCGGCGATCAATCCTGGGAACTCTGGAGGCCCGCTATTAAATCAGCGCGGTGAAGTAGTAGGGATGAATACAGCCATTATTCAAGGTACGCAAGGATTAGGTTTTGCTATTCCTATTAATACGGCGGGAAAAATTGCCAATCAATTAATTGCTCAAGGTAAGGTCGAACATCCTTATCTGGGAATTGAAATGGTTGCCCTTACGCCAGAAATCAAACAAAACTTTAACAGCAATTCTGATAGCGGCTTCACAATTGCCGAAGATCGAGGTGTGTTAGTCGTCCGCGTTTTACCTAACTCACCCGCCGCCA
>JACCVJ010000447.1 GCA_013698215.1 Tatlockia sp.
CCGCTATACCTTGATGATTAGCGCGATTAGTAATTTGATCTAATCGTTTGGGTTCAACTTCGTCAATAACTGTGCCATTGTCCTTTGCTAGATCAATTAAAGAGAGAAATCGCGGATCGTAACGCAGTCGCGATGTAATCCAAAGCCGATGTAGAGAGCGTTGGTTTTCTAAAGCGGTTAATACGGTGTGACGACCATAAAGTAAGTCACTATCTTCTTCCTCCTTTGCTGGAATGGGAGAAGGTTTATAACGATCTTCGTTACTATAGCGATCGCTCTTTGGACTTGAACTATAACGATCCTCGCTGTTTGAACTTGAAGGTTTATAACGATTTTCATTATTGTAGCGATCGCTCTTTGGACTTGAACTATAACGATCTTCGCTGTTTGAACCTGAAGGTTTGTAACGAGCTTCATTATTGTAGCGATCGCTCTTTGGTTGTCCTACGTTAGGCAAACTGATTTTGAAGCTTTTGGGGGATTGTTTTTGACGATCTGCTCCATAGCCGTTATTTGTGGGATTTTTTAAGACAGGTTTAGATCCACCGTCACTCCCAATCCTTGATTTACCAGAAATTATCTTTTTATGAGGTTTATCAGCCATTTGTTTTTGTTAATTTAGATTCTGGCAAGCCGAATCAATAGTAGCTTATAGAAATTAAAAAGTTATTTTAGTATCAAAAGATTGATTTAAGGAATCTTTCGATGTATATTTATAATCTTTTCATATTTGCTCAATGGCTTTTATTTTAGCCCTCAAAAGCATAAAAGTGTTTTGTTTATAAGCCTTATAGCTTTTACTTTTTTACTGGCGCTTCGCGCAGGTTTAATTTTTGCAGCAATTGACTCAAGCGCGGGAAATTTGTCAGATAAAGATAACCAATTAAGGTTTCTAGGCTGGTAGCCCGTCCGTAAATTTCGGCATCTACTCGTTTTGGTGGGCGGTTAGCCGCATTGCGCCCCCGGCGGACAATTTCAAGTTCTGTCGGGGTTAAACAATCCCGCAAACATTCTAGTTGTAGTGCTTGACTTTCAGCGCGTACTTGAGCTACTACCAATTGGTGGTAGGCGTAAGCAGTTTTTGGCGGCAATAAGTAGTTTGTTCTAATATAAAGCTCATATACCGCATCACCTATATAAGCTAAAGCTGCCGGAGAAACTTGTTGGATTTGTGCAAGGTTCATTGGTGTCAAATTCACCAGCCTTTGTAAAGATTGGGTTGCTAATTCTTCTGGCTCTTGAACTAAGCACTTTTTCTCCTCAATCACAAATTATGTATTCCTCTACTAACTCTTGGATTGGCAACAACTCTACTAAAGGTGCTGTTATTTATTAGTGTGTTACCTGTTGTAGCTGTATTTGACTATGATGGCGCGATCGCCAAGTTTTGGTGAGTAACTACAGTTATCTTCACAATAACGACACAAAAATTAAGCTATCCAGATTAAAAAATCGGATAGCGGGTAATTGGTTTTTGACGTGAGAAGTTTTACGCCTGCTTAGTATTTTCTAAAGCTACAGCTACACTTGGGCGCAAAGATAAAAATTGTTCTAAGCGTACCAGCTTAACGGTCTGCGTAACACGGGCATTAGTGACAATTTGCGATGTCCCTCCAGAGCTTTGAGCAAGTTTTGCAAGTTGCACTAAAGCGCCTAAGCCAGAACTATCAACAAAATCAATTTGAGAAAGATCCAAAATAATATGTATTGGCCCTTCTTCTATATATTTGCCGATAACCTTGCGAAATGTTGGTTCGGAAAAAGCATCTAACAAACCTGTGAGGCGGAATAGCTGGTAGTTATCCTTGACTTCACGAGTACCTCTCAAGCTAACAGTTAGGTTTAGTGGTTCAGCGATAATACTCTCCTCGCGGTGTCATTCATCAAGTTGAGGATTAAGTATAAGTTTTTTTCCGAGGTGTTGTCTACCGTTGAAAGAAAGAAAGACCTAACTCAAATTTATTAATAGACACAGGCAAAGTTTGTCTGTTGCTTATGTGTAAGCTTACCCCACGTCTGAAGCCGGGGGCTTTCGCCACATTCTTCAAAACGCGCGAATATTTAAACCTGTACTCACAACGATGGAACCGATGGACACCGATACACATATTGCTTTCCGATTTTTTAGGGTGGCTTACATTCTTGTTACGCGCGGAAACCATACAAGAGCTTCGACACAAGATATTGCTTCTATAACCGGGAACTCCCGGACACCCCCATGACTTCAGTTTACGCAACACATCTCCGTTTGCTTACCTACTGACAAGCTGTTTACTGCGAAGTCTAACAGTGCCTTAGTCGATTTCAGTATAGAATAATCGTAGTATATTACAACTACGATGTCAAGACAAAATGTATTTAACTTGAGACTTTCAGATGAAGAATTACAACGGCTCAAACTTTATGCAGAGTCTAAGCAGGTGTCACCCGCCGAGGTTCTACGAGACTACATTAAACGGTTGCCCAGAATATTTACAGGCGACTAAAGTCGCAGCCGCTTACCTCCCCATGCTTGAAAGTAGGGGGTTCCGCTCGTTTTCCGGTGAGGAACGCTAAACTAACTTTAAGAGTAAACCAAAATTATTGCCGCTCTTAAGCATCAATAAAACGCTAAGATTATTAACTAAAATTAACAATGTCTAATTCTCATCACCAACCATCACCCAAGGATGGCTTAGACTTGGGTTTACTGACGATTTCTTGTAGTACCTTACTACAACTAAGCACTGCACCTGTATTAGTGGCGCTGGTAGTAGGAAAAGCCTTAAACCCCATTTTAAGCGTAGCCTCGATCGCCAGCGTAGAAGTGTTTAGAGGCGAGTTATTGCCTATTCTGCCTTTCCCGGAAAAAAATGCCTAATAATAGCCCAGTTTCACAAGTGGGAACAAAATTTTGTTGTTTGTGAAACTACTTTAATTGGAATTAAACCCTAAAATTGTTAGATTATTCCCGGCTTTACCCGAATAGATACTTATGAGTTCGCTCCTCCACTCGTCTGATGAAGTATTAGGTGTTACCATCTCGCCCATCGATCTATTTTTGCGCGATCGCCTCCAAATAGTAGAGGACTTGTGGGAGTCGGTAATTCGGCTTGAATGCGGTCAAGAATTTGTCAATCTTTTAGGAAAACTACGCGATTTGTGTTCCCCTGAAGGACAAGCAAACAACGACGAAGCGTCGTCTGTCACTAAGTTAATTGCCCAATTAGATTTTAATGAAGCAATCCGCGCCGCTCGTGCTTTTGCTTTATACTTCCAGCTAATTAATATTGTCGAGCAGCATTACGAACAGCGCCAACAACTGCTTAGCCGTTTTCCCCAAAAGTCTCAACAGATTCTACTTGATTCGCTTTCAGAAGAACCGCAATTTGTCAATGAGGGAGTAGGCGCAAATTTATTAGAAAAAAATTGGCAAGCTATTAATAACGAACCTCAAGATCAGCGTACATTTCAGACGTTGTTTCCCTACTTGCGCGACATGAATGTGCCACCCCAGCACATTCAAAGCCTCATTGACCAACTAGATATTCAATTAGTATTTACGGCGCACCCTACAGAGATTGTTCGCCATACAATTCGCGATAAGCAGCGCCGGATGGCGAAATTGTTTCAGCAACTCGACCAATTAGAAGAAGGTAAAGCAATTGTTGATGAAGCAAGTTCTTGGGAAGCGGCGGAATTAAAAGAGCAGTTGACTGAAGAAATCCGACTATGGTGGCGTACCGACGAACTGCATCAGTTTAAGCCAGCAGTTTTAGATGAAGTGGAATATGCTTTGCACTACTTCCAAGAAGTTTTATTTGATGAAATTCCGAAGCTATATCAAAGTCTCAAACACTCTATTGCTCAAAGCTTTCCGCGTTTAAATCCCCCTAGCAAAAACTTCTGCAAGTTTGGTTCGTGGGTAGGTTCCGATCGCGATGGCAACCCGTCGGTAACGCCCGAAGTTACTTGGCAAACCGCCTGTTATCAAAGGCAGATGGTACTAGAAAAATATATCAAATCTGTTAAACGCCTTACAGATTTGTTAAGTTTATCTTTGCATTTGAGCGATGTTTTGCCCGATTTACTGGAATCGTTAGAGCAAGAACAATCGCAGATGAACGAGGTTTACGAGGCGCAAGCTTTGCGTTATCGTCAAGAGCCTTACAGGTTGAAGTTGTGCTATGTACTGAAAAAATTAGAAAATACGCGCGATCGCAATGCTAGTTTATCTAGTACAGACTTAAGCCAAAAAGTAATCAGTATTGATGCTAAAGGAATTTATCATGCTGATACTGATTTTTTAGCAGATTTACGGTTAATTCAAAGCAATCTTAAGGAAACGGGCATTAATTGCCGAGAATTAGATAACTTGATTAGTCAAGTAGAAATCTACGGTTTTACCCTAGCTCACTTGGATATTCGTCAAGAATCGTCCCGCCACGCTGACGCGCTCAATGAAATTTTAGAGTATCTGCAAATACTACCCCGACCTTACCACGACTTGTCAGAAGCCGAGCGCGTGATTTGGCTAACTAGCGAATTGCAAACTCGCCGCCCTTTAATACCTTCAGAGTTGCCCTTTTCTCCAGCTACAAATGAGTTGATTCAAACCTTTCGTGTAGTGCGAAGCTTGCAACAAGAGTTTGGCGTTAATCTTTGTCAGACTTACATTATCAGTATGAGCCGGGAATTAAGCGACCTACTGGAAGTGTTGTTATTAGCTAAAGAAGCCGGATTATTTGACCCCGGTACAGCTACTGGGACGCTGCAAGTAGTGCCGTTATTTGAAACAGTAGAAGACTTACAACGCGCCCCTTCAGTAATGAAAAGACTGTTTGAGATGCCATCTTATCGCGCTTTATTAGCTGGTGGTTATGCCTCAAAGGAGAAAAATAGTTTTGACTTACAAGAAGTAATGTTAGGCTACTCCGACAGCAACAAAGATTCAGGGTTTTTAAGTAGTAATTGGGAAATTCATAAAGCTCAAAAAGAACTCCAAAAAATCGCCGAGGAGTACGGAGTACACTTGCGAATTTTTCACGGGCGCGGTGGCTCCGTAGGGCGGGGTGGAGGACCAGCTTACGAGGCGATTTTGGCGCAACCAGGCAATAGTATCAATGGGCGAATCAAAATTACCGAACAAGGAGAAGTATTAGCTTCTAAGTACTCGCTGCCGCAATTAGCGCTCTATAATTTGGAAACGATCGCCACGGCTGTAATTCAAGCAAGCTTACTGCGAACGGGGTTTGATAATATTCAGCCTTGGAATGAGATTATGGAGGAACTTTCAGCGCGATCGCGTTCTCATTATCGCAATTTAATTTACGAGCAGCCAGACTTTATCGATTTTTTCCATCAAGTAACCCCCATTGGCGAAATTAGCCAACTGCAAATTAGTTCTCGTCCCGCTCGTCGTCAGGGGGGGAATAAAGATATAAGTGGTTTGAGGGCGATTCCTTGGGTATTTAGCTGGACACAAACCCGCTTTTTGTTGCCTTCTTGGTACGGTGTGGGTACGGCTTTGCAAGAGTTTGTTCAAGATTCCCCTGAAGATCACATTAAATTGCTGCGGTGTTTCTATATGAAGTGGCCATTTTTTAAAATGGTGATTTCAAAAGTAGAAATGACTCTAGCTAAAGTAGATATTCAAATGGCGCAGCACTATGTAGATGAGTTGTCACACCCAGAAGATAAAGCGCGTCTTGAAAGGGTATTTGAACAAATTGCTAATGAGTATTACCTGACGCGGGATTTAATTTTGACGATTACGGCGCATAAGCGGCTGCTGGATGGCGATCCGGTGTTGCAAAGGTCTGTACAGTTGCGAAATGGGACGATTGTACCCTTGGGCTTTTTGCAAGTATCGTTGCTTAAGCGTCTGCGTCAATCGGGGAGTACAACTTCAGGGGTAATTCATTCTCGGTACAGTAAGGGAGAATTGCTCAGAGGTGCGTTGCTAACTATTAATGGCATTGCGGCGGGAATGCGAAATACTGGTTAAAAATTGTAGAGACGTTGCAGTTAAAAATTGTAGAGACGTTGCACTGCAACGTCTCTACACATGGAATTAATGCCCTAATAACTTGTCTCGCAAGCGCTTAATGCGATCGCGAAATTTTGCCGCTTCTTCAAATTCTAAGTTTTTGGCGGAGTCTTTCATCTGCGCCTCTAATTGCACGATTAAGTCAGGTAATTTATCTAAAGGTAAATCGTCTACTTGTTCGTCAACGATGGCTAATTCTTGAGCATTTAGTCGCCTTGATACTTCTAAAAATGACAATATTGAGTTGGCGGATCTTTTGATAATCGACTTGGGCGTAATCTGATGCTTTTCGTTGTAAGCAATTTGGATTTCTCGCCGCCGATCAGTTTCTTCAATTGCTTTTGCCATGCTATCGGTGAGATTGTCGGCGTACATAATTGCTTGTCCGTTCACGTGACGCGCCGCTCTCCCAATTGTTTGAATAAGCGATCGCGCCGAGCGTAAAAAGCCTTCTTTGTCAGCATCTAAAATCGCTACGAGAGACACTTCTGGCAAGTCTAAGCCTTCCCGTAACAGGTTTACACCGACTAAAACATCAAAAACTGCTTCTCGCAACTCCTGCAAGATTTCTATTCTTTGAATTGAATTGATTTCTGAGTGCAAATACCGCACTCTAACACCCCGATCTTGCAAGTATTCGGTCAAATCTTCCGCCATGCGCTTAGTTAAAGTGGTTACTAGCACTCGTTCTTTGCGGTCGATGCGATCTTTGATTTCTCCGAGTAAATCGTCTACTTGTCCCTCGGTGGGACGTACAAAAATTTCTGGATCGATTACCCCGGTGGGGCGAATTATTTGTTGGGCAATGCGATCTTCTGACAATTCCAACTCCCACTCCCCAGGAGTTGCGGAGACAAAGATACATTGGTTGACCTTTTGCCAAAATTCATCGGCTTTGAGGGGGCGATTGTCGGCGGCGCTGGGTAAACGGAAACCATGCTCGATTAATACATTTTTACGAGCGCGATCGCCATTGTACATGGCGCGGGTTTGCGGGATGGTTACATGAGACTCATCCACTACTAACAACCAATCATCGGGAAAGTAATCAACTAAGCACTCTGGCGGCTCTCCAGGGCTGCGTCCGGCTAAATGTCTGGAGTAGTTCTCTACGCCGTTACAGTACCCCACTTCCCGCAACATTTCTAAGTCGTAGCGCGTGCGTTGATCTATGCGTTGGGCTTCTAATAATTTGCCTTCAGTTTCTAATTGAAGTCGCCTTTGTCTCAATTCTCGATCTATGGCTTCGCAAGCGCCTTCTAGCCGTTCTTCGGGGGTAACAAAGTGTCTTGCTGGATAGATATTTATCGCTTCGATACTTTTAATGATTTCTCCCGTCACCGGATCGACGTAACGAATTGCCTCTACTACGTCGCCAAAAAATTCTACTCTAACAATGCGATCGTCATAGGCGGGTACTATTTCTAAGACATCTCCCCGGACTCTAAAGCGTCCTCGGCTCATTTCTAAGTCGTTGCGCCGATACTGTACAGTAACTAAGTCGCGTAATAGTTCTCTTTGATTGACTTCCTTGCCTATTTCTAAGGGAATAGCCGCTTTTAAATATTCTCTCGGCGTACCCAGACCGTAAATACAGCTAATCGAAGCTACAACGATCGCATCTCGGCGTTCAAAAAGCGATCTTGTAGCCGAGTGGCGCAACATATCAATTTCATCGTTAATTGAGGCAGTTTTTTCTATATAGGTATCAGTAACGGGAATATAGGCTTCTGGCTGGTAGTAGTCGTAATAACTGACAAAATACTCTACAGCGTTTTCAGGAAAAAACTCTCGAAACTCGTTACAAAGTTGGGCGGCTAAGGTTTTGTT
>JACCVJ010000481.1 GCA_013698215.1 Tatlockia sp.
AAAAAAAACTTTTCGTTGTTTTAACTTAGAAACCATCAGCCTTTGAGGTTTAATGACAGATCATTCCCAAGCTAATTTACAATCCCAGTCTGTACTTGTTGCTACAAACACCCGCCTTGCAGCCCAACGCCCCGAAGAAAGTCGAGAATTAGCGTTGATAGCTGTCGCCGCCGCCGCCGATCGCAAAGCGGCAGACATGGTAGTGTTAGGAGTAGCCGAAGTCTCTTTTTTAGCTGATTATTTTGTTCTAGTTACAGGCTATTCTAAAGCGCAAGTAAGAGCAATCTCTCAATCGATAGAAGACCAAGTAGAAGAACAATTAAATCTCCTCCCTATCCGCACCGAAGGACAAGCCGAAGGAAGCTGGGTATTGAAAGACTACGGCGATGTCATGGTACATATCATGATGCCCAAAGAAAGGGAATACTACAACTTAGAAGCATTTTGGGGTCACGCGCGCAGAGTTGACTTGCCAGATAGTATTGACAATCCTCCCAGGGAGTTAGAAGAATGATTGAGTCTTCGACTTATGTTTGTCCTGTACCTACCGAACAACAGCCGTTGAATGAATACGAGGAATTGAAAGCAGCAGGTTTTTTTAAAACTTGTACCTTAAATTGGCAGCAATATATCAGCAAACTTGTGTGGATTTGGGGAATATCCTGGTTAATAGCTGGCCCGGTAGCTGCTGCCAGCTTTGCCCCCCACAAACACATAATCCAATTTATCTTGTGCGGCAGTGCCGGGGCAAGTTTAGGGGTATTGCTAGTATTGGTGCGGATGTACTTGGGGTGGTCGTATATAAAAAGTCGCCTGATTACTGCGACAATTTTTTATGAAGAATCGGGCTGGTATGATGGGCAAACTTGGACTAAACCTGAAGAAGTACTATCACGGGACTCGTTAATTGCCACTTACCAAGTCCAACCAATTTTACAAAGAATACAGCAAAGCTTTATCAGTTTGGTCTTATTTTTACTTGCGGGAACTATAGTTTGGAATTTTTTATAAATATTTAGCTCTAATGACTCTGGTAAATGGTACATTTTACCCATGACAAGGGGAAAAAGAACACAAGCTGCGGAACTTGAAGTCAGGTTACTGCGTGAAGGCATCATTGAATCAAAGCATCAAGTCCAAGCGGTCGTTTGTGATGACCGGGGACGGGTTTTGTCGGTAGCAGGAAACTCAGAAACCGCTACCTTTGCGCGCTCGGCGCTCAAACCATTTCAAGCTTTAAGTGTCACGGCTACAGGCACTTTAGAACGCTACGAATTGAGCGATCGCGATTTAGCAATTATTTGTAGTTCTCACCAGGGTACAATCGAGCAAGTGCGACAAGTATTTAATATCTTGTGGCGCTCAGATATTGAAGCTTCACTCCTCCAATGTCCGATACCCGAAGGTAAAAGCAGCCGCTTACAATACAATTGCTCTGGCAAACACGCCGGAATGCTGGCAGTATGTCAACAACGGCATTGGCCCTTAAATACTTACTTACAGCATAATCACCCCGTACAGCAACTAATTTTTGGTAAAGTTGCCGAGTTGCTAAGAATGCCCGCCGCCGAGTTTATTCACGCCCATGATGATTGTGGTGCGCCAACTTATTTGTTGCAGTTGGGACAAATGGCATCTTTGTACGCGCAATTGGCTTCGGGACAAAATTTAGATATGGAGCGGATTGTTCGCGCTATGACCCATCACCCCACAATGATAGCGGGAGAAGGGGAATTTGATACCGAACTCATGCGTTTGACCGAGGGAGAACTTGTGAGCAAAGCTGGAGCCGAGGGGGTGCAGTGCATTGGCAGAACTGGCGAAGGAATGGGACTTGCAATTAAGGTTATGGATGGGGCAAAACGGGCTAAGTATGCCGTTGCTATTCATGTATTACAACAAATGGGCTGGATCGATCCTAGCGTGGGAGAAATTTTAACAGAAAGCTTTATGACTCTGGGCAAATTCAAGCGTTTAGAAGTAATTGGCGAATTATCTATTCTTTAGTTGCCAAAATCAAAAATAGTGTTATATTGATAAAGGCGACGCGGGATAGAGCAGCCTGGTAGCTCGTCGGGCTCATAACCCGAAGGTCAGTGGTTCAAATCCACTTCCCGCCATTAAAATCAATAAGCCCTGTAACTATAAATTAGTTGCAGGGCTTATTTAGTTAACAATCTCGATCTATGCAAAAAAATAAACTTTCTCCCTGGCAAATTATGGGGATTTTGCTCGTAATATGGCTATTGGGCGCAGTGGTAGACTTGGTATGGTTGAAATGCGATCGCGCAATTCCTAATTGGGATCAAGCAGACTACTTAACAGGCTCATTAAACTATTACCAAGCTTTACAAAACGCCCGATGGTTAGACAGCCAGTGGTGGGAAAGTTTATGGTTGCTTTCTAGTAAAATTCCCCCCTTTACCTACATTGCGGCGGCAATTATTCAACAGATTTTTGGCACAGGGCAAGACCAAGCTATGCTCGTTAACGTTCTGTTTAATGGCATCTTGCTCGGTGCGGTATATGGGTTAGGAGTGGAGCTATTTTCTGTAGATGTGGGGTTGTGGGCGGCGCTTTTGTGTCAGTTGTTGCCAGCATTTTATCAACTGCGGTTAGATTTTTTGCTCGATTTTCCCCTCACGGCGGCGGTGACGTTAAGTTTTTGGTGCTTGACGGTATGGCGGGGGAGAAAGATGCAGAGATTACAGGGTTGGTTATGGGCTGTTGCTTTTGGCGTTTCTTTAGGTATGGCGCTGTTAGTAAAACAAACAGCTTTGTTTTTTTTGCTCATCCCCATAATTTGGGCTACCGTAGAGACGATTAAAAGCCGCCTTTGGGAGAGATTGTTACAGTTATTTGGGGCGTTGGTAGTCGGGTGGCTAATTTGCAGCCCTTGGTATAAAGTCAATTGGCTATTTGTGCTGACAACGGCTAAACGCGCAACTATCGATAGTGCGATCGCCGAAAATGACCCAGCTTTAAATACAATTGGCGCGTGGACTTATTATTGGCGAGTTTTGCCGATTCAAGTTTCGTGGTTGTTGTTAATTGTGCCAATAGTCGGTTGGCTGATAAATTGGCACTTTGGTAAAAAGCCCAAAACTAGCTTTGGGTGGTTAGCGGTTTTTTGGGTAGGCGCTTATTTTCTTTGTTCAGTAAATGTCAATAAAGATAGTCGCTATGTTTTGCCATATTTGCCTGTAGTAGCGCTATTTTTAGCCTATAGCTTGACTTGCTTTCGCGGACGCTGGCAAAAGTCAATTCGCGTGGGTACGGCTAGTTTGGCAGCGCTGCTGATGGTATTTAATTTGTTTCCGGTGATGGAGCCATTGATAGAAGTATTGAGTCCTTACGGGCAGCATTACGCCGATTTCCACGCTGATTTGCCCCACCGTCAGGTAATTGCCGAGATCATTGAAACCGCACCTTATTTGCGCTCTACGGTGGGGGTTTTGCCTTCTACAGCCGAAATCAATCAACATAACTTTAATTACTTTGGAGCTTTAGAGCATTTTCAAGTCTATGCTCGTCAAGTAGGGACTAAAAAAAAGCAAGTTAGACAAGACGGGCGCTCTCTTGACTGGTTTTTAACAAAAACAGGAGATCAAGGCTCGGTTTCTGAAGCTCAAACTTTGATGGC
>JACCVJ010000511.1 GCA_013698215.1 Tatlockia sp.
AATAGCCCACCTAGCCAGCCACCAACTACCGCACCCAAAATTCCTAAAATCATTGTAGCAAGAAGACCGCCGCCTTGATGACCTGGATAAATGGCTTTAGCGATCGCGCCTGCGATTAAACCCAACACTACCCATGCTAAGATTCCAAACATATTTTTTTCTCTTTTTGTTTTTAGTATTTCTGTTTCCTTATGTATAACTTATCACTTGTAACTACCAGTTTCACTCTATCGTAAGTAAGAACCTAAAGGCATAGAAATATTATCTATTTGTCCATTGGTTTTAAAGTTTTAACAACAATATTTTATTTATTTTATAGAAAATAATTTGGTCGAGGGAACTTTTAAAACTACTCAGCTTCTTTAAACTAAATCAATCAATAACTTATTAACTATTAACACAGCAATTTGATGGGAAAACCTTTTAGAGAATATTTCTAGCAATTAAATTGATAAATTATCAGTCTTAAGCTAGATGTGCGTTGTGTTTTTGGCAAAATCTTTGTCAAATTGTAAGTAAATGTTGTAAAACTTATCAAGTGCCGGAAATAAAAAAAGGACAACAACAATGATTAAGAACAAAAAGCATAGTAGTAACTTGCTTAAAAAAGTGACTTACTTTTTGGGAATTGCCAGCGCTAGTGTTTTGATTGGCTTTCCTGTACAGGCGCAGCAGTCCGGGGGAGGAGTGCTTAATCCTAGACCAAGTATTTTTAACGAGCCTCCTTACAATCGCTCTGGTGGAGCAGCAACTCCTCCAGAAACTAGCCCGGCTCCAATGCCCGATGCAACAACTCCGGCAACAACTCCAGAAACTAGCCCGGCTCCAACCCCGGATGCTACTACTCCAGTACCATCTACTTCATCACCGACCGAAACTACTCCTAGCGCGTCAACAGGAAGTGAGAATTTAGTAGCTTTAGCCGCCGCCAATGGTTCTTTTAAAACTCTTACCGCCGCTTTAAAAGCCGCAGATTTGACGGCAACTTTAGAAGGTACAGGCCCATTTACAATTTTTGCACCAAACGATCAAGCTTTTGCAGCATTGCCTCAAGAAGCTCTGCAAGAATTATTGAAACCAGAAAACAAAGCATTGTTAGTCAAAATTTTGACCTATCATGTAGTTCCCGGAAAGGTAACATCTACAGATTTAAAATCTGGAGCAGTAAAATCTGTAGAGGGTGGTTCCATTAACGTTAAAGTTGATGCGGCTACAGGTGTGTTACTGAACGACGATGCTAAAGTAGTTCAGCCAGATATTCAAGCTAGTAATGGCATAATTCATGCAATTGACAAGGTAATTTTGCCCCCAGACATCTAAGAAGCTCCTTTTAGCCTGCTAGATCGCGAAAAGACTTATCACTTTTTTACCCGCCTTGCTTAAGGCGGGTTTTTTTATACAAGTGTTTAGAGCATTGACAAGTTTCAACTCAACGACGGTGTACTATCTTTCCATTGTGTAGATTGTTCGTAAGCGTAAGCAACTTGAAATAACTGGTCTTCGCGTAAGACGTTACTTATTAGCTGTAAACCAATGGGTAAACCATTGTCATCAAAGCCACAGGGTAAGCTTAAACCAGGCAAACCCGCCAAATTTACGGGAATAGTCATTAAATCGGTCAAATACATACTAATAGGATCGGCATTCTTTTCGCCAGCTTTAAAGGCTGTAGTTGGCGCTGTGGGCGATACTAATACATCTACTTGTTCAAAGGCTTTTTCAAAATCTTGCTTAATTAAAGTGCGAACTTTTTGAGCTTTGAGATAGTAAGCGTCGTAATACCCCGCCGATAAAGTATAAGTTCCGAGCATAATCCGCCGTTTGACTTCTGTACCAAAGCCTTCCGCACGAGTGCGAGTGTACATTGATAAGAGGTTTTCGGGGTCGGAAGCACGCAAACCGTACTTAACGCCATCGTACCGGGCTAAATTTGCCGAGACTTCTGAAGGGGCAATAATGTAATAGCTGGGTAAGCCGTAGCGAAAACGAGGACAAGAAATCTCTTTAATTTCTGCGCCTAATTGTTTGAGTTGTTCAATCGCTTTATTTACCGCTTGGGCAACTACAGGATCTAAACCTTCGCCAAAAGTTTCAGTAATGATACCGATTTTGAGGTTTTTGAGGTCTGGTTTTAGAGATTGGGTATAATCGGGAATCTCAACATTTAGGCTCGTGGAGTCTTTGGGATCGTAAGATGCGATCGCCTTTAATAATATTGCTGTATCTTCGACACTGCGACCAAAAGGCCCAATTTGATCCAAAGATGAACCAAAAGCCACTAACCCAAACCGCGAAACTAAGCCGTAGGTTGGTTTCATGCCCACAACTCCACAAAAAGAGGCTGGCAAGCGGATAGAACCCCCCGTATCCGATCCTATAGATACAGTACATTCATCGGCGGCTACGGCGGCGGCAGAACCCCCAGAGGAACCCCCCGGAACTCGCGTTAGATCCCAAGGATTGGCAGTAACTTGATAAGCTGAGTTCTCCGTCGAACTTCCCATCGCAAACTCATCAAGGTTAGTTTTACCAACCATTACCGCTCCTGCTTGAGCGAGGAGTTGCGTTACTGTTGATTCGTAAGGCGGTATAAAGTGTTCCAACATCTTTGAGGCGCAAGTTGTGGGAATACCTTTAGTACACATATTGTCTTTAATGCCGATGGGAATTCCAGCTAATAAGCCAATGTCTTCGTTGGCGGCAATTTTGGCATCAACGGCTTGTGCTTGAGATAATGCGTGCTGGGCCGTGACACACAAAAAGCTATGTAGTTTGGGTTCTAAGGTTGCAATGCGGTTTAAAGTTTCTTGAGTAATTTCTACAGCCGAACGTTCTTTGCTAACTAGCTGCTGGTGCAACTCGCGGATGGATGCCATAAAAGCGCGTTCCTAATATAAGTCAATTTAGTATAGGCGATCGCATCTTACAGCGCCTTCAAAACTTGCTAGGTTTAGTAGTAAGTCAATTTCAAAAATGCTATGACTGCCCTAACTTTAAATCTTCACTCCGCTATAGAGCTTACCGACGAACGATTTGAGCAGATTTGTCAATCTAACCGAGATTTAAGATTTGAGCGCACTTCTACCGGAGAATTAGTTGTCATGTCACCAGCCGGAAGCGATACAGGAAGGCAAAATTCAGGATTATCTGGGCAGTTGTGGCTGTGGAATCGGCAAGTTCGCCTCGGTGTAAGTTTTGATTCTTCGGCGGGTTTTACGCTCCCTAATGGTGCAATTCGTTCTCCTGATACATCTTGGATAAAACAAGAGCGCTGGGATACTTTAAATGCGTCTCAAAAGCGTAAATTTGCGCCTATTTGTCCTGATTTTGTCGTGGAATTATGTTCGCCGAGCGATCGCCTAGTAGAAGTACAAGCCAAAATGCAAGAATATTTAGATAATGGCACTCGCTTAGGTTGGTTAATTGATCCCGAAAGCAAGCAAGTACAAATCTATCGCCAAAATCAAACGGTAGAAGTTCAAAACGCGCCTAACTCTCTATTTGGGGAAGATATATTGCCAGGTTTTGAGCTAGATTTACAAGAAATTTGGGCTTAATTTTGCAATCATCCAAACCTCACTGGCTTAATACTTACATTCAAGGGCAAGGTTTCCCACTTCTTTGCTTGCACGGGCATCCCGGCAAAGGTAGCAGTATGTCGGTATTTACTCAACCTTTGTCTCAACACTTTAAAACGGTTTCGCCCGATCTGCGTGGCTATGGCAAAAGTCGGTTTCAGGGCAGTTTTGTCATGCAAGACCATTTAATCGACCTAGAGGCGCTGCTAGACCGTTTACAAATTGAAAGATGCTTAATTCTCGGATGGTCTTTAGGTGGCATTCTGGCAATGGAATTAGCCTTAAAGTTACCCAAAAGAGTTACAGGATTAATTTTAATTGCTACGGCAGCCCGTCCTAGAGGCAATCATCCACAGATTAGCTGGCAAGATAATTTATTTACTGGGGTAGCTTCAATCATTAATCAACTACGACCTAGCTGGCAGTGGAATATTGATACTTTTGGCAAAAAGTCTCTTTATCGCTACCTTGTCCAACAACATACAGGGGCAACCTACCGCTATCTTGCCTCCGATGCCATGTCAGCTTTTTTGCAAACTTCTCCGGCGGCTCAAGTTGCTTTAAATGCCGCCCTCAAAGCTGGTTATAACCGTTTAGAGGCTTTAGAGCAAATTAGAGTCCCGTGCTTGATGCTGGCGGGGTCAGAAGACCGACATATTACCGCTTCTTCTAGCCTAGAAACTGCCCAACATCTTAAAAATTGTCAATGGCAATGCTACCCCAACACTGCCCATTTATTTCCTTGGGAAATACCCCAGCAAGTAAATAGCGATATTGATACTTGGCTTACTGCTCATCCTGAAGTAACAAAGTAGGGGCAGTATGCCCCTCTACTTACGAGCTAATTAATAAAAGCTGGCTTATTGTAGGTTTCTCTTTTTTCTGCCAAGTCTTCAGCGATTGTTAAAGCTTGAGGTTTACAGCGTTTGACTTGTACTTGTATGCCTATAGCGCTTTCTTGTTCTAAGTCTTCTACATAGCCATTGAGGGCATTACTGGCTTCTTTTGTACTCAAAAAGGGCCCAAAGTAGTAAGTACAATGAGGGGTTTGGGTGACAATTTCTACCCACCATGCCCAACCTAAGCCGTGGAAAAAGTTAGTTAAAATTTCTTTGAGAGCCTGCCAAATATTTTTCATTTTCTTGTCCTACTGGTATTTACAATGTGTTCTCTCAATCTCTACTGTTATATTTCTTTTTTCGATTTATCTAAATGCAATCTAGTTCCCCATCGTTGGCGATAGATTTCATAAAGAGCCATGCCTGTAGCTACTGAGGCATTCAAACTAGGCGTATCTCCTACTAGGGGAATTGACACCAATACATCGCAACAGCGCTGAGTCAATAAACTTAAGCCTTCACCTTCGGAGCCAACTACAAGCGCGATCGCACCGCTAAATTGTACGGTATGTACTGGCTGACTTCCGGTTGCTGCTGTACCATAAATCCAAAAACCCGCAGCTTTTAATTCTTCCAACGCCCGACTCAGGTTTACAACTCTCGCTACTGCGAAGGTTTCCAAGGCTCCAGCCGCTACTTTCATGACTGTAGAAGTTATCCCTACCGCCCTTCTTTGAGGAATTACTAAGCCTTGAGCGCCGATCGCTTCGGCGGTGCGGATAATTGCCCCTAAATTATGGGGATCGTTAATACTATCTGCCACTATAATTACTGGCTGCTCGGATTTAGCTTTGGCTGTTTCGATTAATTCGCTAAGTTCGCTGTAACTGTAAGGGGCAATTTGAGCCGCTATACCTTGATGATTAGCGCGATTAGTAATTTGATCTAATCGTTTGGGTTCAACTTCGTCAATAACTGTGCCATTGTCCTTTGCTAGATCAATTAAAGAGAGAAATCGCGGATCGTAACGCAG
>JACCVJ010000599.1 GCA_013698215.1 Tatlockia sp.
AAGGTAGCATCCCTAAGACCAGATTTAATTTTGCTGGATATTCAGTTACCAAAAGTAGACGGATTTGAAATTGTCCGCAATCTCAAAGCTAGTCCTGATTGGAAACAAATTCCGGTAATTGCTGTTACGGCTATGGCAATGATGGGCGATCGCGATCGCGTTCTGGCGGCGGGGGCTAATGCTTATATGAGCAAACCTTTAGACCTAAACTTGTTAATAGACACAATCCGCGCAATGTTGCCCTAAATGTGCGATCGTTAAATAAAAAACCAGCCTAGGGTTACTAGCGCTGGTTAATTTTTTGAATCAACTTAACTAAAAGATCGATTTTTAATAACCCCCTTCTTCTTCCTCGTATTCTGGGGCTTTAGTTTTCTTAGGTATATTAATAGGTTTTGGCTCATCATCCCAAGCATCGGCTATCAATTCGTCATCGTAATAATTAGGGTTAGATGCCGTCTCAATATACTTTTTGGGTTCGTAGGCGTCTTTGGCTGTGGCTTCACTCCAGTTATCTTCTTCTAAGTCTTCTTCGTATTGAATCGACTCATACTGACGCTGGCGCAATTGTTGCGGTGGCTGACGTTCTTCTAATTCGTACTCGTAATCGTCTTCATCCCAGGCTTGTTCTACTACGATAGGGCGATTGGTACGCACTTGTTGTTTTGGCGCTTGCAGGGGGACTCCCGTACCTAACTGGTTTTCGGCTTTAGTTGTCGTGGGTGTATAGTAAGCCTCGTCTTCCTCCCGTTCCCAAGGGGCTTTACCGATGCCTAGACGCTCTAATAATCCTACTGTTAACTGATTTAGCCTTTCTTCCGCTCCCTCGACTACAATCAGCCTATTTGCGCCGCTACTGATAATTTCATCAATCGGCAATTCGTAGGTACTTAATACTTGTTCAGGAATTTGGGGAATACCTAGGGAAGCGATAATTAGCGATGTTATTTTACCACTTTCTGGGTTAAATATAAAACTGCGAACTCTCCCTAGCATTTCGCCAGTTTCAGTAATTACTTCGTAGTTGATGAGGTTGCTATAAATTTCAACGTCAATGTCTTCAATTACGTCTTCGTTGTCTACTAACAGCACATCGCCGATTTTGCGGATGCTACTTAAATACATATATCTTGGCACACCGGAAAAAGCGATTAGGTTGTCTCGTAAGCTTAGAGCTACAACCTCGCGTTGGTCGATATCTACCCACAGTTGACTTACTAAGCCTAATTGCTTGGCGTTGTCGTCGGTAATCACTTTGGTGTTTAAGATGTCGGAACGTCTGATAATTTGTTCGGAGGTCATTGCGCTTGCCGAGTCCTGATCTCGAAATCCGGTTATTTCAATACTATTAATAGCAAATTCTCATCTGTTAAGATGTTCGGCTATTACAACTTGATTCCCAACACTTGAGTATACGCCCCGCGTGCTTGAGTCACGCCTATAGTACGTTCGGCTGATTCTATCATTGGTCGGCGCAAACTGACGACTATAAATTGCGCTAGATTCGCTTGTTGTTTAATCATTTTAGCTAATCTTTCTACATTTGCCCCATCTAAAAACATATCGACTTCATCAAAGGCATAAAAGGGCGATGGACGGTAACGTTGTAAGGCAAAAATAAAGCTTAAAGCTGTAAGTGATTTTTCTCCCCCAGACATGGAAGCTAGGCGTTGTACTGGTTTGCCTTTGGGGTGAGCTACTAAGTTTAAGCCGCTATTAAAAGGTTCTTCAATATTATCTAGTTGCAAGTAGCCGTCGCCTTCGGAAAGAATCGCAAAAATGCTTTGAAAGTTCTCGTTTACAGCATCAAAGGCTTCTTTAAAGGCTCTTTGACGCAAGGTTGTAAAGTTCTCTATTCGTAATAATAATTCTGTACGTTCGGCGGATAGTGTCTCTAATTTTTGCGTAAGTTCTTCTAAGCGCGTGTTGGTGCGATCGTATTCTTCTAACGCCAGCATATTTACAGGCTCCATTGCTTCTAAACGTTTGGCAGTTAGTTTCAATTCTTTTTGTAGTTGTTCTAAATCTATCTCTATTGGTACTTGCGGTAATGGTTGGGGTAACTCGGCTTGTTGTAACTTTGCTTTTAGTTCTAATAGTTGTTGCTGCTTTGTTATTTGGGTTTCTTGCTGTTTTTGTTGTTGCCATTCTAGTTGACTATGGGCTAAATGTTGGGCGCGCAATTGTTGTTCTGTGCGATCGCGCTCGGTTTTTTCGGCGGTCAATTGTTGGCTTACTTGACTTAAAGATGTCCTAACTTGGGTGATTTGGGTAGAAGTCGCTAATAGTTGACGATCAATTTCGGCAATTTGAGCAGCCGCCAGTATTTCTTGCTGCTGATATTCTTCTTTGCTAGCAATACTGGCGGCGATGGATTCTTGCAGACGCGATTTTTGCACTCCGATGTCTTTAATTTTTCCTTCCGCTTGTCTTAATACCTGTTCTTTTACTTGCAATTGTTGCTCTTTGGTCTTAATTACTGCTTGAATTTCCTGCCAAAGACTATTTGTTTGCGAGTTCTCTAATTCGGTTAATGCTAGTTTTTGTTGTTGCAGTGTAGCTTCTTGCTGGGGCAGTTCTTGCTCTAAAACTTGCAACCGAGTTTGAGCCTTAACTAATTGTTCGGTAGTTTGGGCATTTTGAACTGCCGTTTGCGCTAGTTGCTGGCTTAAGTTAGTAATCTCTTTGCTAAGTTGTTCGCAGTTAAGCTGCTTTTCTCGCCTTTGTTGGCGCATTTCTGTTATTTCTTGACTTTGCTGCTTAGTTTTGGCTAGAAGTATGTTGATTACTTGAGTACAACGCTCTAATATTTGCGTAATATCTTGCAGGCGATTTTTTAACTGGGTAATTTCCGATGATTCCGTTGCCTCTCCTCTCCCAAAATGCAAGCTCGAACGCTGGTTACTCATTCCCCCAGTCATTGCGCCGCTAGTTTCTAATAATTCCCCGTCTAACGTCACAATCCGATGCTGTCCCAAATAACCCCGCGCTGCTTCTAAGGTGGCAAATACTACCGTATTACCAAACACATAGGCAAAGATATTTTGATATTTGCCTTCGCATTCCAGCAAATTTATCGCGTAATCTACAAACCCATTCGCATAGCCCAAGGCTACAGTAGGCGAAAACCGCCCAGATTGAATCTTATTTAAAGGTAAAAATGTGATTCTCCCAGCTTTTTTTTGCTTCAACAACTCAATAGCTGCCGCCGCTACTAAGTCATCTTCTACTACCAACTGTCCTAACCTTCCTCCGGCGGCGGTTTCTAAGGCTAATTGATACCGGGGTTCAACCTTTCCTAATTGGGCAACTAATCCACAAACACCACTTAAACCCGATTGTAAAATAACTTTAGTGGCGAAAGTTCCTTGAACGGCTTGAACGGCTTGAACTTGTGCTTCTAATTGGTCTAAATTACGTTGTTTTTCTCTTTGTTCTAAGAGCAATCTATTTTGTGTTTGCTGCTGAATCTGTAATTCTTGTTCTCCTGCTGCCAAGGTTTTTAATAATAATTCAGCTTCCCCAGTAAATGTTAGCGATTCTGCCTCTAAATTACTAAGCTGGTCTTTTTTATAGGCTATTTGCGGCTCTAGGGTAGAAATTAATTGAGTTTGGTCACTAACTTGTTTATTTAACTGATTGTGACGCTCGTTTAACTTCGCTTGTTCTGTACGTTGGGGTTCGATAATTTTCAGTAAAGCCTCAACCTGACGGCTTAGAGCGGTTTGTTGCTGTACCAACTCATCACCAGCATAGGCGATCGCATTTGCTGATTCTCGGCTTTGTTCTAAAGCAATTTTTGCCTCTAGTTGTGCTAAACGTAAGGCGGCAATAGCTTTAGTTTCTAATACTTCTTGTTCTTTAATAATTTGGCTAAAAAGATGCTGATTTGACTTGACTTCTTCATTTTTTCGGGATATTCTGACTGTGATATTGTTTGCGGCGTGTTCTAACTCCTGTCTGCGTAAGTGGAGTTGTTTTTGCTCGGCTTCGTAGGTAGCTAAGGTAGACTGTAACTGTAAAAGTTCGGCTTCTCCCAAGGCTTTGACGCGCTGGTTGAGTAAGTCAAGTTGGGTGGTAGAAGTTCTAATTTGTAGCTGACTATCGGCAAGCTGAGTAGTTAATTCGGCGATAATGCGATCGCCTTGTTGTAGTTGTTCTACAATTTGCTGTTGTAGAGCTTGGAGATGTCGCCACTGTAGCACCGTTTCCCATTGTTGCTTTTGAGCGAAGTCAGCGCGGAGCCTTTGGTATTTCTCAGCTTTGAGCCTGTCGGACGACAAGCGATCGCGTTGAATAATTAATTCTTTCTCAACGATTTGACAGCGTTCAATGCGATCGCGTACTTCTTCCAAAGTATCTTTGGCTTGAATAATTTTGCGATCAAAGTTAGCAACCCCTGCTAGTTCGTCAATAATTTCTCTCCGCTCTTTAGCATTCATAGAAATAATGCTAGTCACGTCGCCTTGCAGCACTACATTGTAGCCTTCAGGATAAATCCGCAATTGCGATAACTGAGCGTGTAACTGAGTTAAAGTACAAGCTTCGTCATTGATGTAATAGTTTGAAGTATAAGTATCTTGCTTAGTGACTCGGAGGCGGCGCGTAACGCTCCATTCGGTAGAAGTATTTTGCTGCTCGTCGCTGATATCAAAGGTAACAGTAACACTAGCTTCTGCTTTACCGCGATTGCCTTGATTGTGGTTAACTAGATCGGGTAAGCGCTCGGCTCTCATCCCTTTAGAACTAGCAAGACCAAGGGCAAATAATAAAGCATCAAGAATATTAGATTTACCCGAACCATTGGGGCCAGAAACCACTGTAAAACCTGGCAATAATGGAACTGTCGTTGTACCGCCAAAGGATTTAAAATGCGAGAGTTCCAGGCGCTTGACATACACCATAGGCGCTGGTTAGATTTTTGCTTAGGGTATTAGTAGTTAAACACCTTAGCATGGTTGGCTCTATGCAGCTAGACCTTTGCTGACTTTAGGGCAAGATGTTAGAGGTACTTGTTTAAACCCTACGCTCGTGTAAGTAGGTAAATACTGATTTGTCGCCAATGTCTGGAGGAATTGGTTGTACGGCTTTACGAAGGGCAAATACACAAAATAAAACAGCCCAGGTAGCCAGCATTAATTTTTCTCCAGCAACAGGTATAAGATTTAACAGATGTCCTAACAACAAAACTGGAACTAAAGGCGTAAGAAATTTTGTTTCTAACCGATAAAAACAAAAGGCTTCCTTGAAGTAGATACCCGTCAAAGCTGCAAAAGTAAACCCAACTCCGAATAAAGCCAATGGTTGATGATAAAGAGTTGTAGCCAAAGGTGCGTGACTAGAAATTGTCCAAAAAACTGCACTCGTTGTCCCGATCGCCCAAAAGATTTGTAATACTCGGTGCAGTACCGCAAGATAAATGTGTATTGTTAGCAAACTAACGCCTAAACCCAAGCTAAAGCAGAAAAACAAAGGCTGTAGTAAGGACAAATTATTAGGTTGTAAAAGAGTGATTGCACTTCCTAGGGCAAAACTAAGGGCAGCAATACCCAAACCTGTACGATAAATAATTACACTGGTGCGGTCGCCTTTATCGATAGTAAAATCGCCAAACTGCCCTGGATAAATTATTGATTCTGGTGCTACTTGGTTAATCATATTTTCTCAGTGAATTTGCATAACAACTAAAGTCATGTCGTCAGTATTTTGACTATCAGTACCGATAAATTGGCGAACTTTGTCAAACAGATATTCTAAAATTGATTGAGGTGCTAAAGAATGCTTGCAAGCCCACCCAAAAGCCCTGATTAAGTTTTCCTCATCAAAGCGATCGCCATTTTGACTAGCTGCATCGGTAAAGCCATCGGTGTAATAAATAATTGTATCTCCACTGCGTAATTGAACTTGAGCATTTTCATACTGATTATGAGCATCAAGCCCGATTAACATTCCCAACGTATCAAGACGCTTGATAGTTTTGGTTGCAGCGTGCCACAATAACGGTGGATTATGAGCGGCGTTACTATAGGTCAAAATCTGCGTATCAGGATCGTACTCTGAGCAAAACAGCGTGACAAATCGATGAGAATTTTCTAAATCTGCATACATTACCCGATTTAAGTGTTGCAAAATTCGGGCTGGAGAATGACCATTTAGCACTTCTCCTCTCAGCATTCCCCGTGTCATAGTCATAATTAGTCCTGCCGGAACTCCTTTACCCATCACATCGCCAATTACCAACGCCCAGCAATCAGATTGGGGAACTAATTTTTTTTGTCCGTTGTGGCTAGTAGGAATAAAATCATAATAGTCTCCACCTACGCGATTAGCTGGTTGACAGAAAGCAGCTAAAGATACACCAGGAATAGTTGGACATTGACGAGGTAGTAATTGTAATTGAATTTCTGCCCCAATTTCTAATTCTCGATCTAAACGTTCTTTTTTGCGTAATTCTATAGTAAGTTCGCCATTTTCGATAGCTACGGCGGTTTGGTCGGCTATTAGGCGCACCAGCTTTTGTCGCTCTTCCGTCCAATTGTATTGGGGATTATTGCTAAAAACATACAATCTACCTCTTTCTGCCTGTTTGACTAAAATACTCGTACCAAACAACTGCCTATCTCCCCCCAATTGGCTGCTAACTTGAGCGTCCATAGTGGCGGTGGCTGGTACTAATTGGGCAGAAGTCAAAGAGGCTGTAACTACATTAATAGCTGTTTCTAAGGCTTTACGAATTATTTTTTGCTGATTGCTATCTTGGCAATGTAATTGTTCTAACTTTACTTGACCGTTGGGTTTATATAATATCAATGCACCAACCTCTGCATCAGTTACCCGCGTTGCCATCAGCGGAATTAATTCTAAAAACTGATTAAGATTGTTGAAGCTTCGCAGCGCAAAACCTAAAGAGCTTAGTAAGTCTTGGATTTTATGTTGTTCTCGATGCAGACGCGCCACCAATTCTTTTAATGCCAAAACTGGGTTTATCTCTGTAGGCACATTGTTAAGGTCAGTAGGTTGTTGAGATGGCGGTTGAGGCACAGAAATTAGGCTTCCATTAAGAATGCTGTTTTGAGTGCGGTGAACTCAGTAATTAAGATTAACTTAACTTAAGTTTTTGCAGTGCTAAGTCAAAGATTATAGCGTAGGCTGTCAGAGTTGACGCGATCGCAATTTTTAAATTATTTATCTAGAGTCTTGTTTGTCCGACTACAGTAGGAGCCTCAACTACCAAATTTAGGAGATCGCTATGAACTGTTAATATCGGTTGACCAATATTTAATTCTGCAAAAGGGCTAGTAGTTGGGATTTCTAAGTTAGAACTAACTAAACCAAAATTTGATTCAACAAAGGCAGGAAATATTAACAAATTACTGTCTTTGCAACTAAAAGCTGAGGCGCTGAGTTTTAGAGGTAAACCAAAGCTTTGACGCTGGTAGTTGAATTTACACAACAAATTATCTGATTGACTTACAGTGACGCTACTTGCTTCCCAACTAAATTGGGCTAATTCTTTAGGTAAGCCCCAAACTTCTCGCCCACCAGCCACCGAGTCAGGATTATCTACATAAATATGCGAAACCCAGCCACCAAATTTACCTTTATAGCTCAAAAAGCCAGCAATAATAATTAGTTCGCTGTATTCTAATACAGAACCAGAACTGTACTTAGATAAATAAACCCCACCAATAGTTTTACCAGGCAGGACGGAAACAATATTTAACTCCGCAGGAATTAGGGGGCGTACTCGCGCCATGTCTAATAACTGCAAAGTGACAAAAGCATCGCCTTTTAATGTCCAAGGAGGCTGGGGATAGGTCATTTTTAAAGTTTCAACCTCTGTGCGTCGCCAGGGCGGGGCGGAAGCGGTGTTGACGTGGGGGCGGGAATCTGAGGATTTGCCCTACCAGAGGGGCTAGTAGCAGCCCGTGTGTTTTGATTAAATAAGCTAACTATAACTTGCACTAATTCATTGCGCTGTTTGCGGTTAAGGCGGGTAATTACCGCGCGATCGCCTTCTAGGGGATTTGTCAACAAAGTAACGTTTCCCGGATACGCTACTTCATCTATTAGCTCGTTAGCGCCTAAATAGTCAGCTAAAGTTAATTTCCAATCAAGTCTATAACCGGGGGCGCGTCCTTTGAGATATAGATGATATTGCAGCAAACGAGTAACTAAAGTATTGTCTGCGGCTACTTTTTTCGTATCTTTGCTGACATACTTATTTTCTAAAGGTAGATTTGGCAACCTTTGATAAACTTGCATCCCAAACTCTTGAGGTCTAGCACTTTGAGCAAAACTCGGTGCAATATTACCAGTAGCTAAAAAGCTGGGGGTAATATTTAGCGACGTGCCTAACACTATTAAGCCTGTTGTGCAGGCGAGAATAAATAGCGATAAAGGCGATTTTTTTTGCCTATTCACAATTTTCTGCCCCTAAACGTATCTTCAAGATTCGCCAATAATTTCTGGCTGATTGAGTTCGTCGGACATTTCAATAATTGCCCTTAATACTGGTTTCATCATTGGATCGTCCATAGTATCAAAGTCTTCGTAACGGCGGCGTTTAGCGCGATTGGCTACTTGAACAGTGATCCGATAGCGATTTGAGGCGGCACTAATTAGCTCCTCCGCTCGTTGAATAACTTCGGTTTGGGGTGTCTCGAATTTAGTACGTTTGAGCATGAAACCTGCAACTTTTGGGTTTGATTATAGTTTACAACAGACTTTAGAAATAGGCGATCGCACTTTTAGCCAAGTTGCAAATAACTCTTTATTTGCCAAGATATTCCCGTGTCAAGGGCGAAACTAATTCCTAATGGTAGAAAATGCGATCGCCAATCTAAGCCAAAATCTTTATAGGGATATTAGGTAATGTTGGCATGGATATCAAAAATGGATTCATAGACACTGTAGGCAATACGCCACTAATTCGTCTAAATCGTTTCAGCCAGGAGACAGGCTGCGAAATTCTGGGAAAAGCTGAATTTCTCAACCCCGGCGGTTCGGTAAAAGATCGCGCCGCCCTGTATATGATTTTAGATGCGGAGGAAAAAGGCTTGCTTAAGCCCGGTGGTACGGTAGTAGAAGGAACCGCCGGAAATACAGGAATTGGACTTGCTCATATCTGCAACGCCAAAGGCTATAAATGCCTAATTGTGATTCCCGATACTCAGTCTCAAGAAAAGATTGAAGCCTTAAAAACTTTAGGTGCAGAAGTTCGCCCCGTCCCCGCCGTACCTTACAAAGATCCAGATAACTACGTGCGGCTTTCAGGGAGGATTGCTTCAGAAATGGAAAATGCTATTTGGGCAAATCAATTTGATAATTTGGCAAATAGGCGATCGCACTACGAAACTACGGGTAAAGAAATTTGGGAACAAACCGACGGTAAAGTCGATGTTTGGGTAACGGCAACGGGAACAGGCGGGACGCTGGCGGGGGTTTCAATGTACTTAAAAGAAAAAAATCCAGCAATCAAAACCGTCTTAGCAGACCCTATGGGTAGCGGGCTTTATAGTTACGTTAAAACAGGTCAACCCCACGCCGAAGGTAGCTCGATTACTGAAGGCATTGGCAATAGTCGCGTCACTGTTAATTTAATTAATGCACCTATTGATGATGCGATTCAAATTGACGATCTTGAAGCCGTCCGGGTAGTTTACCGCTTACTTCAAGAAGAAGGGCTATTTCTGGGCGGTTCTACAGGCATTAATGTCGCCGCCGCCGTGCAGTTGGCAAAACAATTAGGGTCAGGACATACAATCGTTACTATTTTGTGCGATAGCGGTACTCGCTACCAATCGCGTTTATTTAACCGAGAATGGTTAGCTCAAAAAGGACTTTTGCCTGACTAACAATCTTAAAGGGAATAACCCCCTCTTTTAAAATTTGATTTTTAGATTGAGTATTTTACCCGATCTAAAAATCAACTTGTAGATTGGTATATTGGTTAAAATTATGGTTAACTAAATTTAGCAAAAGACCAGTAAAATCATAATTAGACTTAAAATAATTAATTATTAAAATAAATTAATAATACTTAGTCAAACGCAAACATTTTTTGTTATTATTTACAATTGATAAAGGTTGGAGTTAACAAGTGCGATCGCAATGACCATTTACTTTTATAAGGTGAATGAACCTTACGGGTGCTTTTCTAACTTTTCCCCTCACGGTATTGCGATCCAGGGAGAAAACTGGCAAACTGTTGAGCATTACTACCAAGCGCAAAAATTTATCGGCACACCAGACGAAAAAAGTTCATTAATAATTAAAGCCGTACCTACACCAGAACAAGCCGCCGCTTTGGGACGAGATTGTCGCCGTCAATTGCGGTCAAATTGGGAACAAATCAAAGTTACAGTGATGCGAGAGGCAGTAAAGCAAAAGTTTCTTACTCATCAAGATATTCAAGCAATATTGCTATCTACCGCCGACTTGCTGATAGTAGAAGACTCGCCAAATGACTATTACTGGGGTTGTGGAGAAACTAAAACTGGCGCTAATCATTTAGGAAAAATATTGATGAGCGTCCGAGCAGAAATTAAAAGTAAACTTTAGTATCATTTCCTAGCTTTTAGCAATTATAAAAGCTAACTTATTAATTGAAGCTACAAAGCTTTTCTGGCAGATCCAACAGCTAAAGTACACACTAACTTAAGAGGTAAAAAGCGCTGTTAAATTCTTGCCTGTATCGTCAAAACACCGCAACACCCAGCTTATTTAAAACTGATATTTCCTCAAGTGATTATCATCGGGGGCGCTGCAACTGAAAGCAACATTACTGAGCTTTTCAATCGAGTAATAATTCAGTGCAACCCTAAGTAGAATCGCCCAAAAGAGGAAATTCCCCGGTTACTATCAAGTTGGGTGTTGTTGTGTGAAAAATTTTATTTCAACTAGAGGCAGAGTCAATATAATTGAAAGGCAGCCTGAGATAAAATCCGTATTATGGCGATTATTGCCTTAAAAGCTTGGTATTTAGACAAGTACGAGCCGCTTCAAGAATTAGAAAAACGCCACCACGATTTGAGGCTGAATAAAAATAGCTTACTCAAATCGGCGCTAAGAGCAGATTTTTTGGAAGATAGCCAAGAAATCAAAAAGTCAGGATGGTTTCAACGCTACCTAGATGGGGAAGTAGTCGAATTTTATATTGAAGGCAGTGGCGGCTATACGATCGCAAATATCGACCTTAGCAGCCATGAAATTTATTTTATCAAGCAAACAACCATCGCTCAGATGGAGCCGACAATTTTTTTATGTCATCAAAACGAGTACGCAGAGTCTAGTCAAATACTTAGAGAGTCTTTAAGTATGGTGTTAGAAAACTTAAATAAGCGATCGCGTTTTCCCATAACTTTAATTGAATCTTCTCGCCCAGGCAATAGCCCCGTGCGTCTTAGCAGCACCGCCACGCGCAAAATTCGCAAATGCCTGTTATTTATCGCTGACGGTACGCCAATCGCTCAAATTGAGGGCAAAACTAGCCAAGTAATTTTAAGTCCGAGCGTCTGTGTAGAAATTGGCTATGCTGTCACGAGCAAACGGGCGGAGCAAATTTTAATTGCCCAAAAAATCCGCTCTCAACTATCGGGGCAGTATCCTTTTGAATTACCTAGCTACCAATCATTACCATTTAATGACAGAGCCGAATTAGATAAAGTATTGCCTCAAGTAATTGAAACGCAGTTGCAGAGATTTAACTTATTTGTTTAAGTTGTGCTGCACTGTTAAAAAACTGACGGCATAGCCCCTGAGTTACTAATAAAGCAGTGGTTAAGTTAGCAAAGGTCAGCATAAACATCACCAGTATTTGGTAAGAGGCGGCATCTAAGGGTTCAATACCGCTCAACAATTGCCCGGTAATAATGCCTGGTAAAGTAACTATTCCGACAACCATCATGGCGTTGATTGTCGGAATTAACCCAGCTTTGATAGCTTCAGTGCGATATTTATTTACAGCTTGCTGGGGAGTTGCGCCTAAACTAAGATGAGTTTCAATTTCTAAATGACTGGCGTTAATGGTGCTGACTAATCTTTCGCCAGCAATCGCCGCCCCATTCATCGAGTTACCTAAAATAATCCCGCCGATGGGAATAATATACTGAGGTTCGTACCAACTGTTAGGTTGAATTATTAGTAGTGTTGTATAGCCCAAAGTTAAAGCTGTACTGATAAAAATTGATCCCCATACTAAAGGTAAAACGCGCGGAATTTTTTTACTAATGCGGTTACGGGCGACAATCGCCGCAATTGAAACCATAACCAGCAAAATCGCTAAAACCGCCCAAGGATTATCTAAAGCAAAGATGAACGCTAATATATACCCAACTACTAGCAATTGCAGAAGTGTCCGCCCTGTGGCGATCGCTAATGTCCACTCTAAGCCCAATTGTTGCCAAGCCGATAAACCAATCGCCAGCCCCATCATGCCCAGCGCCAAAGCCAAATCTAACAAGTCTAGCTTAATTAAACCTTCCACTACCTAAACTCCTCAAAGGAAACATTTTATAGCTTTACTCATTCTCAAAGCTAAAAAGGTACTATTAATATTTTCTAACTAAACAAAATTTGGTTTGATATTAAAATAAAAACTTATGAGTCAAAGCGTGAATTTTATCCCTCCTCTCGATCTGACACAGCAGTACAAAAGTATTGAGGTGGAAGTCAGCGAAGCTGTATCAAAAGTCTTAGCATCTGGGCGCTATATTGGTGGAATCGTTGAAGAATTTGAACAACAGTTTGCCCATTATGTTGGCGTATCAAATTGTGTAGGTTGCAATTCGGGTACAGATGCGCTGTATTTAGCCCTCAGAGCTTTAAATATTGGCGTAGGTGACGAAGTAATTACTACTCCTTTTACTTTTATCGCTACTTCCGAAGCGATCGCGGCGGTAGGTGCAACTCCTGTATTTGTCGATATTGACGCAGCTACTTTTAACCTCAATTTAGACCTATTAGCGGCAGCAATTACACCTAAAACTAAAGCAATTATTCCCGTTCATTTATTTGGGCAACCTGTGGATATGACGGGGTTAATGAAAGTTGCCTCCACTCACCAAATCGCGGTAATAGAAGACTGCGCCCAGTCAACGGGGGCTTCTTGGGAAGCGTTTAAAGTCGGTAGTATTGGGCGAGTAGGCTGTTTTAGTTTTTTCCCCACTAAAAACCTTGGTGCTTGTGGCGATGGGGGGGCGGTGACAACCAACGATCCGGCGATCGCATCTACTATTAAAAGCCTGAGAGAACACGGGCAAAAAGAACGGTACATTCACACCGAAAACGGCATCAATAGCCGTCTAGACTCCTTGCAAGCAGCGATTTTAATTGTCAAGTTGCGCTATCTCGACTCTTGGAACGAAAAAAGACGGGCGATCGCCACTAACTACCAAGAGTTACTAAGCCATGTTCCCGGAATAGTCGCACCGCAAGAATTAGCGGGATCTAGTGCCGTTTGGAATCAATACACAATTCGGGTGCTAGAAGGGCGAGACAAGGTACGCGACTTGTTAGCTGGGCGGGGGGTTGCTTCGATGGTTTACTATCCGCGTCCTTTACACTTGCAGCCCGTTTACGAGCATTTAGGCTATCAGTTAGGACAATTCCCGATAGCTGAACAAGCATCGGGGCAAGTATTATCTTTACCGATGTTTCCCGAACTTTCGTATTTGCAGCAACAACAGGTAGTTTATAGTCTCAAAGATTGTTTAATGTAGAGACGTTGCAATGCAACGTCTCTATTAATTTAGGCAAAAATCCGGCGACGACTACCAGCAATTGATTCTACCAAGCTACGAACGGCGGCAATCATCGCAACTTCGCTGTTAAGTTGGTTAATTGCCGAACCAACACCAACGCCCGCCGCTCCACAAGCGATCGCCAGCGGTGCAGTAACGCTCGATATGCCACTAGCGCACAATACAGGAACGGTTACAGCGCGGGAAATTTCATAGGCGGCGGCGAGGGTAGGTGCTGCCTTTTCTAGCAGCCCTAAAGTCCCTCCATGCACGGGGTTCGTGCTAATTCCACCTTCAGTTTGAATAATATCGGCTCCCGCTTTAACCAAGTCTTCGGCTAGTTGAACTTGTAAGTCGAGGGCTAAAATGTGCGGAACGGTTACAGATAAAGTCACGTCAGGTAATAAGCTGCGGGTTTGATAAGTTAAAGCTAATACTTCTACCGCTTCAAAGCGCCGCCCTTGAGCGTAAAAACTATCAAAGTTACCAATTTCAATTAAATCTGCGCCTGCGGCTACCGCTTGAACGAATAATTCTGGCTCTACGGCAGATACACAAATCGGTAAATTTGTCAACTGTTTAGCTAAAGTAACTAAATTAGGGTCAGCAGCAATATCGACAAAAGTAGCACCACCAAGCTCGGCGGCTCTAATTGTAGCAGCGACGCGATCGCTATTAAAGTTATTTAAGCCGCTAATAACTTTGAGTACGGAAGCAGAATCAAAAGCACGTTGTAGTAATCGATCCATTGTCATAAATGTAGCTCCTGTTAGTGATGATGAATTAGATAGTAGTGGCGATCGCTCTGACTATCTGGCAAAATTAGTACAAAACTAGCTATTTACCGCTATAGTAAAAGGCAATTTCCTTATCTTTTAGGGGTGCAAAGTCTGCGTCTATGAGCATTTGGTTGAGTTCGGCTTGGGGAATATGCTTTGCACCAATGCGGACAATGCGCGATCGCATAGTATTAGATACGCCACTGCGCTGTCTACCTGCTTCTAACCCCATAACCTGATGATACAAGCCTAATTTGGCTTGGGGAATGGGAGAACCATCAAAATCGTTTCCTGA
>JACCVJ010000629.1 GCA_013698215.1 Tatlockia sp.
GGCGATCGCACTCACCCCAAGTTTGTTTGCCAAGGTCAAAATTGTTTCAGTAATTTCTAAATTGCCTTTTCCAGTACCAATTTTACTGACAAACGAGCGATCAATTTTCAATTCATCAATCGGAAAACGATGCAGACGGCTCAATGACGAATATCCCGTACCAAAGTCGTCAATAGATAACTGGACTCCTAAAGCTTTAATTCGCAAGAGCATGGCAATTGTTGATTCGTCATTTTCTGCTAAAACGTTTTCGGTAATCTCCAACTTAAGGCTAAGAGCATCTAGACCTGTATCGGTCAAAATTTGGCTAATTTGCTGGATTAAATTGGGTTGAGAAAATAATTTGTTACCCATATTTGTACTAATTAATAGGGATGGGTTAGTAGGAATTTTCGCTTGCCATTGTTGCATTTGGCGGCAGGCTTCACGCAATACCCATTGATCGATGAGTTTGAGCAGTCCGGTTTCCTCAGCTAGAAGTATAAATTTAGCGGGAGCAAGGATACCGCGTTGGGGATGTTGCCAGCGAACCAAAGCCTCAAAACCTGACAGCCTCCCCGTTACTAGCGACACAAGCGGTTGGTAATAAACCAAAAATTCTTGACGTTCGATCGCCCGACGTAGTTCTGTTTCCCTCTGCAAGCGGGCAACGGCTGTAGCGTGCATGGTGGGATTAAATATCTCGTAGCGCGATCGCAATTGCTTGGCACGATACATAGCAATATCTGCATCGCGGAGAATATCACTAGGCAAGAGATATTCTGTGACGCTTAAAGCAATGCCTATACTAGCAGTGGCAAATACTTCTTGCCCTTCAAGCTCGAAAGGGAAGCTTAATGCTGCCTGGATGCGTTCGGCAACGCGAATTGTATCGCTAACATCAAAAAAGCTTTGGAGTAAAATAGCAAACTCGTCTCCTCCCAAACGGGCAATAGTGTCGGTAGGACGGAGGCAACCTTCTAATTTACGGGCAATGGCAATTAGCAATTGGTCGCCAATAGTATGCCCAAGGCTATCGTTAACAACCTTAAACTGGTCTAAATCAATGAAAAGCACAGCGTATAGAGCGTCAGGAGTTCGTTTGCCATGCTCAAATGCTCGTTCTAGGCGATCGCTAAATAAGGCGCGATTGGGTAAACTTGTTAGTGCATCGTAGAAAGCGCTGTAATTCAACTGTGCAGCAGAATCGCGCAAGGCTTTTTCCGTTTGCTGGCGATCGCTTGCTATTCCACCTAACAGTAAGCAAGTTAGCGTAATTGCCATCAAACCAAATTGCAAGGCGACTACGTTAGATTGACCGAAGGTAGCACGTACTAAAAATGCCACAGCAACGTTGATAAACAAGACCGCTCCTGCCGCCCGCTCAAAACCATGCCGTAAAGCAATCCAGATTGAGGGTAATAAGACGAAATAAGTATAGTCCAAATTATTTCCCGGACGAGAACTATAAGCAGCCCAAATCCCTAAGCTTAGGGCTAAACCCTCTACCAGAAATAAGGGAATTTCTCGGCATGCAGGCAGCATTTTATGCTCTCTAGTTGGTGCTTCATTTTCGGAGATCGCCCAAATCCACGGCAGCTTGCGGAGCGCAACTAGCAAAAACGGCGCAAGCATAGCAATACCTGTGGCATCTCCAGCCCAGTAGTGCAAGGTGGAGATCAAATATTTAGACCAAGGTATAACTTGGAAGTAAGCAAAACTTGCTACTTGTAATAAAGCAACCACTAATGGTGCAATCAACGCGGCGATTGCCAAAAACCAAGTTACATCCCGCAGTTGCCGCAAACGGGGATTAATCCGCAGCTTGTACACTAGAAGGATGCAGGCTCCGCTATACCCCAGTGTTGTAACTAGATTAATAACTAGCAACGTATCCCAACTGAGGTTACGTCCAGTAACAAAAAAATTATGGACAAATGTATTCAGAAATAAGGCCGGGCTATATTGCCAGCCAAGTGTAAGAATGAGAACGATATCGAGGGCTGAAGGCGGATACCAAATAGAGATTTCCGGCGCTGTTTCAAATTGTAGTGCTAGTATATCTAGCGTCGCCCAGGCAATTAGATAAATTGTAACTGTCCAGATGTATCGCACAAAGGAAGGTGTGCGCCGCCAATATTTGAACAATATCCGTGAAAATTGCCCCTCCCCCTCGTTCCCTCCAGTCATATTTATACCTGTATAGACAGCACATTATGTTATCAGGGTTATTAGCAATAGCGGCTCTAACTTCTACTAAAGATATTAGTTGACTATTGTAAGTCTGACGTGAGAACTACATTTAGGCTTTAAATGGAGGGCAGTGGGAGAAGCGGTTTTTTGCTCTTAATCAGTTTTTAGATCGTACAGGATCCAAGAGCGATCGCACTAGAAGGAAATTGGCGCTTTAATGCCGGAAAAACAGGACAGGGCGCTCGATTATCTAAACTATTGGGTTTGCTCCAAATAAAAGGCGCTTTTTGTGCCGCTGACATCCACAATAAGCGTTTGGCTCTAGTCATTGCTACATAAAGTAAGCGAAATTCCTCGGCAGTTTTTAATTGTTTTGCATCTTCCCAAGCTTGAGCAATACCTGGTAAAACGGCTTGTCCGT
>JACCVJ010000618.1 GCA_013698215.1 Tatlockia sp.
AGCATGAGCATAGGGACGCGCTAGAACTAGCAAATCTTCCTCTAAACAGTTTGGGACTAGCTCTTGAACGCACTGTACCAATTGTGCGCCTAGAGATTTTTGGCTATCAATCAGTTGACTTGCTTGCTGAGAAATCGTTGCTAACCACTCTTGAGGAACGTAAAGCGCAAATTGTGCAGACAACTTAGCTTGCAAGCTCTGGGCAGGCTGTAGAACTGGGGCTTTTGCCTGCCAAAGGTGATCTAGTTGACTTAAAAAACCGGGGGCTGTGGCGATTATTTCCTGTTCTAGCCAAGGGTCTGAGGCTAATTGCTGTTCAGCTTCGGTAAAGTAAGCTTCGGCGGATAAAGTAGTGGTATCCCAAGGATAAATTTCCTCTTTTGGCTCCATGAGTAATGATAATATTTCTAGTTCCATTGAGGATAGAGGGTCGTTTGTCATATTGTAACTCCTAATACATTCAAGCCTTAAAAATATCCTAAGAATAGATACACCGATGACGCGGCTGTTTCCGTAACAGAATTAAAAATCCTGAGGCAGATATTTAATAAATTCTTTATTCCTCAATACTTACATTTAATCAGATGTTTAGTGAATATAAAATTGTGTGTAAGTAATATTACTGGTATAAAAAATTAATTTGCTTAAGTTTCTACGATGAATTCAAAAGTTTCCCCTTGAGAGGAACCAAATTTTATCTGCATTCCCGATCGCAAAGGTACTTCTTGGCGATGGATATTTTGCCAGCCGTCGCGATCAAAAATCAACGTACCAAAACGAGAATTATCACTAATAAAGTAAGTTGGGATAGTTCTACCGTCCTTTTGTTCATTGCGGCAAAAGATTTTGGCGTGTTGTCCGCTAATCCAAGGTTCTTCGATAGCAATATCATTATTTGCGTTGATACGACCTAAAAGCGCAAACCCAGTTTGCAACGACCAAACTTTTTTGGGGACACTAAGACTCCGCAAAGAAGCTCTAAGGGATCTCGATCTAATTCCTGACGGCGAATTTTCTGGTAGTTGGGTTACTTCCTCTTGCGCCGGGCGGACAAGTTCGCCGTCAAATTCTGGATGCAAGTAGAGAATAGGTAGCGTCCAAGCTGGGAAGTTAAAATTGTAGAGAGTTAGTAGTCGCTGCCTAGCGATCACACAGGCTCGGTCGATGGAATGCCTAGCCGCTAGAGCTTGGGCAAAAGTTTGAATAAAAGTCAAGGCTTCTTCATCGGTAATTTGGTCACGCATCCCCAAAACTGCGGGTACGCCATGATGAATTAATACTTCTGCCAAAGAACTATTTTGCAGCGCTTGGCGATTGATAGTTGCTGGTTGCGCCAACCAACAGGCATTAAATACGCATAGTTTTACTTGGCAACGAGTTAATACTTGCGCGAGTTCTGTGCCGTTAATAGTTCGATCTGGTCGTAAGTATATGATTCCGCCGTCGGGGGCGCTAAGTCCATGACCAGCGTAAAAGAAGACATTGTAACTGTTAGTTTCTAACTGAGTGATTAGTTGCTCTAAAGTGGGTTGCAATAGGGTATCTACATCGCACTTCACGCCTACCCCCTTGCTAGGGTCATTTGTGAGCGCTTTTACTAAAATCTCAGCTTCTTTTTCTAGATGCAAATATTGAGTAGAGTCACTTAATTTAGTTGGCGCGGGAAGATTTGCTCCGATTACCAATAAAACCTTTAGATGTTGACTAACGGGTAACGGTTGTAGCGACTCAACGTTATTGGTGGTGCGACTAAATAAGATATGTGGTGACAGTGAAATCGATGGTTTACCAGGAAAAGATTGCATAATTTCCCAAGGTAAAGCAATCAAATCGGGATCGCGAATATCTAGACGCAACTTTAGAGGTTTATATTTGCCGTCAGCGATGCCAATACTGCGTTCTAAAGTGTTTAAGATCGTGCCTTGAAATAGCCAATTCCATAGATTAATGCCCAAGTCTTGCATTAACCGACCCGTGTAATTATTATGTCCATTACCTGGGGCAACTGATGCTAAGGGTGGTAAAGTTTCGATTAAGGGAGCGAAGGTATTATCGATTAATTGGTCGAGGGCGAACACTTCTTGCCATGCTTGCCAGGAACCTGTAAGTTCTGGCGACCAAAAACAGTCGTGGGGAATCGACCCGGCAATGAAGGGAGCTTTTACGACCCATATAACAAAGCTTTGGTTGCCAGTATTAGGGAGACGAGCGATCGCCAAGTTTAGGCATGGATCAGATACAACCATTAGTACCCATTAAAGTTAAACTGGCATTTATAAACATTTTTTCTTAGTTTAACGAGTTTTTCTGTAATTTTCTCAGAAAATTATTGTAGATTTTGCTGGCCATTTAGGTAAGCTTTGGGCGGGTCGGTGGGGAACCAGTTTGATTGGTAATATTAGAAGTTTTTATTTATTTTGGCAACTCAACGCCGGGAGTATTAGCCGGGGATTGCGGAGTATTTGAGGAAACAAAACAGGTATTTGCGGGAGCTTCTTCGACCG
>JACCVJ010000631.1 GCA_013698215.1 Tatlockia sp.
CCTAGCATCGCTCCCCCTACAGCAATCCAGCTTTTGAGGGGAACTTGAGGCGATTGAATGGTATTTTTGGTTGGTCTAACTGCACCTGTATCAGTCACAAGTTTACTTCCATTGAAATTAAGAGGATTAAAACAGACGGGGGTTGCTACTTAAAATTATTAACAAGTGCGATCGCTCCTTAAACTTAAAACTTGTTTGGTGACTTGCAATCTTTAGCAAGTTATAACTTGAGGCGATTAAAATTAAGTTTCCAATATTAGCCTAAAACTTACTGCTATCAGATAAAGCTAAATGCAAGCCTAGTAAACGCTAGGCGCTTTGGCTCCAGGACGGCGTTTATCTAAATATCTTTTAATGGGTATTCACACTTGGTAAAATCCCTATTTTTTGATAAACGGGGCGGACTATCCGCCGTAAGGTAGGCAATTGCTGGCTAAAAATTATCGTTGCAGCAATGCAAAGCGCTCCCCCGACAACCAAAGTATTTGTCGCCCCAATTCGCTCTGCTGAAATCCCCATTAATAAATTCCCAAAAGGAACTATCCCTAAAAATGACATTGTAAATATACTCATGACTCGACCGCGTTTGTCATCTTCAACGAGAGTTTGAATAAGTATATTACTTGAGGAAATTAACAAAATTGAACCTAAGCCAATCACAAAGCACATTAGTAAAGAAAACCAGAGCGTTCGAGACACACCAAAAGCCACAATCCCAACTCCAGAAACAGCCGGAGCTAAAGCGATGACATTGCCAAGTCCTACTACACTTTTTCTAGTGCTTAAATAAGCCCCACCAAACAACGCACCAATTCCTGATGCTGCCATAATAAAACCTAAAGTATGAGCATCACCTTTTAAGATTTTGGTGGCAAAAATTGGCAGCAAAGTTACATAGGGCATGGCGACTAAACTAAATAATGCTAATAGTTGCAAAATTGCGCGGATGGGAGGAAAGCCAAAAGCATATACAAACCCTGCTTTTACTCGCTCGATGGCGCTACCCGTAGGAGTAATTTTAGGTTTAGACTTGAGTCGCATTGCTAGTAGCGCCGCAATTACCGCAATATAACTAAGTCCATCAATTAAAAAACAGTAGCCCGAACCGACTCTCGCAATTATTACCCCCGCGATCGCCGGGCCAACTAATCTCCCTCCATTTACTAGCGAAGAATTAAGCGCGATCGCACTTGCCAAATCTGATTTGCGTTCTACCATTTCTGGGACAAAAGTTTGCCTAGCTGGAGCATCCAAAGCATTAATTACGCCTTGAAATAAACTCAAAAAGATAATATGCCCAATACTAATCGTGTGTGTTAGCGCTAGTACGGCTAATGCCAAGGACTGGATCATCGCCAATACTTGAGTCGTAACTAATATTTTCCGCGTGTTCCAGCGATCTACCAATACCCCGCCAAAAGGCGATAGAAACAAGCTAGGAATCTGCCCGATAAAACCAACTACTCCTAATAACAGTGCCGAATTAGTTAATTGATATACGAGCCAAATACTTGCCACTTGCGTCATCCAAGTGCCAATTAAGGAAATACCTTGTCCAGCAAAAAATAGCTGATAGTTACGCGATCGCAAGGCAGGGATGCCAAGGCGAAAATTGATTGATTTTTTAGTCATGCTTGCCACTCCGTACATCTAGAGCTTGCTAATCGTGACTGGCGATCGCCTCTATCTGCTGGAATGTTTAGCACTGCAAAGAGCGGCATAAAACTTCCTGTGTTCCTAATTAGTCGTTACTTCCACTTCCGCAGACATTCCTGGAGTAATCCGCGATTCAAAACCCTTAATGCTTTGAGCATCAAGGACGATCTTGACGGGAACGCGCTGGACAATTTTAGTAAAGTTACCTGTAGCGTTATCTGGTGGGAGTAAGGCAAATTGAGCGCCGGAGGCGGGTGCTATGCTATCTACCCGCCCTAAAAAGGTGTGATGAGGGAAAGCATCTAGTTTGATTTCTACTGCCTCTTTGGGCTGCATTTTCTCTAACTGAGTTTCTTTAAAGTTGGCAACTATCCAATACTCGTTGCCCACCACCGACATTAGTGGCGTTCCTGGCTGGACTCTTTGCCCCACTTCTACCGATTTACGCCCAATTCTGCCGCTACTAGGGGCAGTAATGTTGATATAAGATAACTGCAATTGAGCATCTTTAAGGCTGGCATCCGATTGGGCGATCGCACTTTTTGCGGCTTGATACTGGCTCTTATTTACGTCTGTTTGCACCCCTGTTGCCGTTGCTTGTTGCAACTTACCTCTCGATTCTGCTAACTGCGCTTGCGCTCTAGTTACGCCTTCTTGGGCTTGGGCTAGTTTTGCTTGTGCTTGGGCTACTCCTTGCTGGGCAGAGCTTACTTGCGCTCTGGCTACTTCATAGGTTGCTTTAGCTGTATCTAACTGCTGATGCGCGATCGCACCTTGCTTAAATAAAGCTTGATAGCGATTGTAATCTGCTTGCGCCCTCTGCAAGTTTGCCTGGGCTTGGGCTACTTGGGCTTGGGCGGCGGGAATCCCAGCAGTAGCTTCATTTACTGCTGCTTGCGCTGATGATATAGAGGCGATCGCGCTATTGACATTGCCTTGCGCTTGAGCCGTTTGGGCTTGGGCATTTTGCGCTGCTAAACCAATGCTTACTTGGGCTGTATCTGCTTGACGGCGAGCCGTCTCTATTGCTGCTTGTGCTTGCAGTTGTTTAGTTTGGTAGTCTCTAGGATCGAGCTTTACGAGTAGTTGTCCTTTTTTAACTAACTGGTTGTCGCTGACCAAAACTTGCTCTACTGTACCGGGGATTTTTGTACTTACTTGGTAAATATGCCCAGTTACCGTAGCGTTATCTGTGGATTGATGGGTAGATGCGTGCTGCCAATACC
>JACCVJ010000136.1 GCA_013698215.1 Tatlockia sp.
TCGATGCTGATTAACACCTATATTAAAAACTAATTGTGATCAAACCAGAGTGGTTAAGGGTAAAAGCGCCTCAGTGGGAGCGCGTCGGGAACGTTAAAGAAATTCTCCGGGATTTAAGCCTAAATACGGTGTGTGAAGAAGCTTCTTGCCCAAATATTGGCGAATGCTTCAACGCAGGTACAGCGACATTTTTAATTATGGGCCCAGCTTGTACCAGAGCTTGTCCTTATTGCGACATCGATTTTGAGAAAAAGCCTCAACCCTTAGAGGCTACCGAACCTGATAGACTGGCGCAAGCAGTACAAAGACTAAAATTAAATCATGTAGTCATTACTTCGGTAAATCGTGACGACTTACTAGACGGTGGCGCAAGTCAATTTGTAGGCTGTATTGAGGCAATTCGCGCCACTTCACCGCAAACAACAATTGAAGTATTGATTCCCGACTTGTGTGGAAATTGGCAAGCTTTAGAAACAATTTTGCAAGCTGCGCCAGAAGTATTAAATCACAATACAGAAACCGTACCCCGTTTATATCGTCGCACTCGTCCCCAGGGAGATTACGATCGCACTTTAGAATTAATTAAGCGATCGCGCGTAATTGCACCGGGAGTTTATACTAAGTCTGGCTTAATGGTGGGTTTAGGCGAAACAGACGCAGAAATTCGGCAAGTTATGGTCGATTTGAGATCGGTAGATTGCGATATTCTGACCCTAGGGCAATACTTGCAACCAAGTCAAAAACATTTGCAAGTTCAAAGCTTTGTCACTCCAGAACAATTTGATGCTTGGCGGATTTTTGGCGAATCGGTTGGTTTCTTGCAAGTAGTATCTTCTCCCTTAACTCGTAGCTCTTATCACGCCGAAAAAGTTAGAGAATTGATGCAACGTTACCCGCGTAAATAGCTGTGCGCGAAACAAAAATAACTATTTTGGGTGCGGGGGCTTGGGGAACAATTTTAGCCAAACTAGCCGCCGCCAACGGTCACAACGTACGTTTATGGTCGCGTAGCGGTGCAATGAGCTTAGAGGCGGCGCTAGAGGGTGCTGAGATAGTTTTATCGGCGGTATCGATGAAAGGAGTAAGAAGCGTAGCTACTGAGATTCAATCTTTGTCTATTTACTCAAGAGCAATTTTTGTTACCGCAACTAAAGGTTTAGAACCCTCTACAACTTTAACCCCGGCGCAAATTTGGCGTTCATCTTTTCCTACCCATCCTGTAGTTGTGTTGTGTGGGCCAAATTTATCTAAAGAAATTGAGCAAAACTTACCCGCCGCAACGGTAGTAGCTAGTAACGATATCGGCGCGGCGGAAATAGTCCAAGAAGCTTTTTCTTCCTTGCGCTTCCGCGTTTATACAAATTTTGACCCCCTGGGAGTGGAACTAGGTGGGATACTAAAAAATGTAATGGCGATCGCGGCGGGGGCTTGCGATGGCCTGCAACTAGGAACAAATGCTAAAGCGGCGCTACTGACACGCGGACTTACAGAAATTGTGCGAATTGGTAATAGTTGGGGAGCAAAAACCGAGACATTTTACGGTTTATCGGGCTTGGGAGACTTACTCGCTACTTGCAATAGTCCTTTAAGTCGCAACTATCAAGTAGGCTACTCTTTAGCTCAAGGTAAAACAATGAAAGCAACTTTAGCTAATTTAGAAGGAACTGCCGAAGGAGTAAATACGGCAAAAGTTTTAATGCAACGCGCCCAGCAACACAATATTTCTATTCCCATTACAACCCAAGTACATCGGTTGCTGACAGGTAAAGTTACACCAAGACAAGCGCTGGAGGAGTTAATGCTGCGCGACATTAAACCAGAAATATAGAAAATGGGCGATCGCCTTTTTTTCAAGTATCTATTCTAACTACAAGGTAGGATAAGGACGAAAGCCTAAAATTTACGCTTTCGCTTTCAAGTATTCTTTTCACACCTTACCGAATTCAAATGGAATGGCAACTAAACGATGCCCAGAACTTGGCATTAATTGACCGGGAAATTGGCGATTATAAGTTTTCACCCGCTCAGTACGAAATAGTTAGACAGGTAATTTATGCTACTGGAGACTTTGAATACAAATCTTTAATTAGGTTTAGCGATCGCGCTTTACCTGCCGGGGCTGCCGCGTTAGCTGCTCGTAGTACCATTATTGTCGATGTCCCCATGGTACAAGTAGGCATCATATCTCCTATTCAAAAAACTTTCGCAAATCCTGTTTATTGCAGTGCAGACAGTAATAATTGGAGTCACAAAGACCAATCAAATAGCGCCGCTTGGGAAATTGAAACTTTAGCTAGAAGGTATCCTGAAGCAATTTTTGTTATTAGTCAAGGACAAGCAGCATTGACGGCGTTATTGGAATTAATTGAGGCGGAGGAAATTAGACCAGCTTTAGTAATTGGTACTCCCGCAGGATTTATTGACGTAGATGTAGCTAAACAACGTTTAAATGATTCCAACGTGCCTCATATTCGGATCGATGGACGCAAAGGTAATGCAGTAGTAGCTACAGCAATTATTAGTGGGTTAGTAGAACTGGCTTGGCAGGCTTACGGGCATAATAATCAGGGTTAATTAAAAAGCAAGCAATTTTTTGTCAGAGTAACTACTATAAACCTAGCAGAGCAAATCTACAGTACAAAAGCGCTCAATATGGTAGTTACAAATCTTCCCCAAACACTACTCCTAAGTACCGAAGAACTGCATCAAATCAACGCTTACTGGCGCGCAGCAAATTACTTGTCTGTCGGGCAAATATATTTGCTAGACAACCCCCTACTGCGCGAACCCCTCACGCTCGAACATATCAAACCAAGGCTTTTAGGTCACTGGGGAACAACCCCAGGTCTAAATTTTATTTACGTCCACTTGAACCGCCTAATTAAAGCTCAAGACCTGAACGCAATCTACATCGCCGGCCCCGGTCATGGTGGCCCCGGAATAGTTGCCAATACTTATCTAGAAGGTACTTACAGCGAGGTATACCCCCACATTTCTCCAGATTATGAGGGGATGCGAAAACTATTTAAGCAATTTTCCTTTCCTGGAGGCATCCCCAGTCACGTTGCACCAGAAACCCCCGGCTCAATTCACGAAGGGGGCGAACTTGGCTATTCTCTTTCTCACGCCTACGGTGCAGCCTTTGACAATCCCGATTTGATTGTTGCTTGTGTGATCGGCGATGGGGAAGCAGAAACCGGGCCTTTGGCTACTAGCTGGCATAGCAACAAGTTTCTCAATCCCGTAACTGACGGCGCAGTTTTACCAATTTTGCATCTAAATGGTTACAAAATTGCTAACCCTACCGTGTTGGCGCGGATAAGTCATGAGGAACTAGAAAGTTTACTTATAGGTTACGGCTATAAACCCTACTTTGTGGAAGGCTCTGAGCCAGAAGCCATGCACCAGTTGATGGCTGCAACTTTAGATAAAGTCATCGCCGACATTAAGGTAATTTGGCACGATGCCCGCACTAATGGCTTTACAGAGCGCCCCCAGTACCCGATGATTGTACTGAAGTCGCCCAAAGGCTGGACGGGGCCCAAAGAAGTTGATGGGAAAAAAACTGAAGATTATTGGCGAAGTCATCAAGTCCCGTTTGCAGAAATGGCAACTAAGCCCGAACACTTACAGTTGCTAGATGCGTGGATGAAAAGCTACAAGCCAGAAGAACTGTTTGATAAAAATGGTACATTTTTGCCCGAACTTGCGGCTTTAGCACCCGAAGGAACCCGCCGCATGGGGGCTAATCCCCACGCCAACGGTGGTTTGTTGCTTAAAGGTTTAAAGTTACCAAATTTTGCTGACTACGCTGTAGATATTGCGGAACCGGGGACAAAAATGGCTGAAGCTACCCGCGTGATGGGGGAATTTTTGCGCGATGTCATGAAGCAAAATCTCGAAAGCCGCAATTTTAGAGTTATGGGTCCCGATGAAACCGCCTCTAACCGCCTGAATGCTTTATTTGAAGCAAGCGATCGCACGTGGACAGCCCAGATCCTTCCCGAAGACGATCACCTTGCTCCCGACGGGCGAATTATGGAGATATTGAGCGAACACACTTGTCAAGGATGGTTAGAAGGCTATTTACTGACTGGGCGACATGGATTTTTCTCTTGCTACGAAGCTTTCATCCATATTATTGATTCTATGTTTAATCAACACGCCAAATGGCTCTCAACTACCCGTCATATACCTTGGCGTAGACCCATTGCTTCTCTCAACTATTTGCTAACTTCCCACGTTTGGCGACAAGATCATAATGGCTTTTCTCATCAAGATCCGGGCTTTATCGATCATGTGATGAACAAAAAGCCGGAAGTAATTCGGGTTTATTTACCCCCCGATGCCAATACGCTGCTATCTGTAACCGATCATTGTTTGCGTAGCCGTAACTATGTAAATGTGATTGTTGCCGGAAAGCAACCTGCTTTGCAATATTTGGATATGAATGCGGCAATTAAACATTGCACTAAAGGAATTGGAATTTGGGGTTGGGCGAGTAATGACCAAGGAGTAGAACCCGATGTAGTAATGGCTTGTGCGGGAGATGTCCCAACTTTAGAAACTCTGGCGGCGGTGGATTTGCTGTACAAAAACTTCCCCGATCTCAAAGTGCGGGTTGTAAATGTAGTTGATTTGATGAAACTTCTACCAGAAAGCGAACATCCGCACGGTTTGAGCGATAAAGACTTTGATTCTATCTTTACTCCAGATAAGCCGATTATCTTTGCTTTTCATGGCTACCCTTGGCTGATTCATCGCCTGACCTATCGGCGGACAAATCACCATAATCTTCACGTCCGGGGCTACAAAGAAGAAGGAACAACTACTACGCCCTTTGACATGGTGGTTTTAAATGAGTTGGATCGTTTTAGTTTGGTCGATGATGCGATCGATCGCGTACCCAAACTCAAATACACCGCCGCCCACGTCAAACAGATGTTGCATGACAAACTGATCGAACACCAGCAATATATTAAAGAGCATGGCGAAGATATGCCAGAGATTCTCAATTGGCAGTGGGGTTACTATAGCAATTCCGAAAAAACAACTCCGCCAAAAACTGACGAGTCAAACACTTCTACCCCTTCTCAAGAAGGTGGCGAAGGTGTAGCAAAGTCTAGGTCTTAGTTTGACCTAATCTCCTTTCCTCGACTGGAGGGGATTTCCACATACTTGTAGAGACGTTGCACTGCAACGTCTCTACACAATGCACTGCAACGTCTCTACACAATGGTTCCATCTCCTATTGAGCAATGCCCAATTTCTTCTCAATCTATATAACGCCGCTTAGAAGCCGATCGCGGTTTCTTTTTAGACGGGCGGACTTCGCTATCATCTTCACCCCCAAGCCGTCGGCTAACATCTATAAACATATCTCTTTGCAAAAATGGATAATCGCTTACCCATAGCTTTCGACTGGGAATATATAAGTCTGTAACTTCATCAATATCGCTCAAGTCTGGGCTATTTGACAGCAAGAGCATTTCTGCTATCTGACCTTTGGCGATCGCCTTATGTTCTTTACGTAAGGGCGCTTGTACCGTAGTTATAAACCCTGTTTCGTCGCTAATTTCTAAGTTTAGTCGGCGTTCGCGGTTTTCAATTAATACCAGTTCGCCAATTTTATTAACGTTTTCCTCGGTACTAATTAATTCCTCCGTTAGGAATATATCGTAAACCCGACCGCGAAAAAAGCCAGCATAGGGATAGCGGCGACATTTTTGATTGCGTAAACCTGCCCGATACACAGGTTCCCAAAACCAGTAAAGCCCACAAATTAGCCCTACACCAAATAAAATCGGACTCAAACCCTGCCCTAATAGGAGTCTAAGCACCAAAACAACCAATACACCAACTACAGAGAATAATAGCCGCTTCAAAAAGTCTGCGGATTTGCCCCAGTAGTATTTATATTGCTGGGCACTAGCAATTCGCGGTATAACTTGTTCAAATTTCTGGCGCGTGAGAGGAACTAACATGAGGCGAGGTTTTGAAAACGGCTTATAATATCTTTTCTAGCCCATAAATCAAGGATTTTAACAACAGGACTTTGCGAATAGCAAGTAATACCCCTGGCATATAACAAGCGCGATCGCTCGTATCGTGGCGTAGAGTATAAACTTGACCTGCGGCTCCAAAAATTACTTCTTGGTGGGCAATTAATCCCGGCAAACGGATACTATGAATCCTAATCCCTTCATTGGCAATGCTACCTCTAGCGCCGGGTAACTTCTCAGTTTCTTCTACCACTGCTAGGTTAAAGGGTTTGCCCATTTCTGCCAATATTTCGGCAGTTTGAATCGCTGTACCGCTTGGCGCATCAGCTTTTTGGTTGTGGTGCAATTCGATAATTTCGACATGATCGAAATATTGAGAGGCACTGGCGGCGGCTTGCTGAAGTAAAACCATCCCAATCGAGAAATTAGGAATAATTAAGCAACCCGTACTAGCTTTATCGGCAAAGTCTGATAGTTCGCCTATTTGTTCGGCACTTAAACCCGTTGTTCCGACTACCGGACGCACCCCGTAAGCGATCGCCGAACGAATATTATTGTAAATAGAGCTTGGATGGGTAAAATCGACCATAACGGCGGGCTGTTTTTCTTGGGCTGCAAAGGCAAGCATCGGCTCAAACTGGCTGGTAATCGGGATTTCCAACGGTTCGCTCAAACCCGCCAATTCTCCCGCATCTCGATCTTGGTATTGGGGATTGCGGTCAACAGCGCCCACTAAAGTCATATCTTCCGATTGGGCGATCGCGCGGATTACTTCTCGTCCCATTTTACCAGCCGCACCATTGACTAGGACAGGAATAGGAGCTTGATTCATGTTCTAAATTCTCTTAAAAGGTTGATGCTCGTTTCAACTTTAGCAGATAGCGGACTTGGCGCTAATTTACGATCCCGACTTCGCCCGTGTCAATTAAGATCAGATATTGTTACGCTCGAAACAGAATGAGAGTTAAAACCCAGTGATGACAATTTTGCGTAAGCTTACAATATTGTTTTTGTGCTTAACGTTGAGTGTGACAACTATTGGCTGTGGCGGCAATAACCAAGCTGTTCGCCAAAATCGCAGCACACCCCAACAATCGACAGCACCGACAAAAATTGCTGATGGCAAGTACCCGGTACAGCAAGCCAGTTACAGCGATGCGAATGGAGAATACGAGCTATTTTTGCTCAATACTTCCCCCGGTCAACCGCCGAGTTTTCGCACGACCAATTTACAAATGGCAAGATTAACCGATGAAGAAATCAAAAGCGGTGAAAAAAGCTATCTAAATGTCACAAGCGGACAACCAGCTTTGCACCTTACCGAAGACTTCAAAATTGAGTACAACCATGCAGTAACTGAAAATCAAGTTAACTCGCAAACCGGACAACAAGAAACCGTTGTCGTGCGCCGCGAAAATAGCTTCTGGTCGCCCTTTGCTGGCGCTTTAGCAGGTCAAGCGATCGGTAGCTTGTTATTTAGACCCCAATACTATGTACCGCCTGTTTACCAGCCTGGTGGCGGTGGACTGAGGGGTTTTGGCGGCTATGGTAATACTTACGATCGCGCTGTTACAAGTTATCGCACTCGTTACAATGCGCCACCCTTGGAAGTTAGAAATCGGACTAATTTCCGCACAACTGGAGGGATTAGAACCCCCTCATCTTCTACAGTACGCCGTTCCCCTTCAAGTAATAGCAGCCGTTCTAGTGGCTCTGGTTTTGGCTCTAGCACTTTACGCCCTTCAGGTAATTCTAATTCCAGCCGCGTTAGACGACCTTCTTCAGGTAGTTTTGGTAGTGGTAGTCGTTCTAGCGGTTCAAGGAGTCGTTCTAGAAGTCGGCGCTAACTAATTAAAGGGAATGGATTGTTCGGCTAAATTCAGGCGTGAAGATGAATACGCGGTCGAAAACCCCCTTGTAGAGACGTTGCATTGCAACGTCTCTATATTTTTTGCTATTTACGGTGTTTGCCAGATTCTCTGATGATATTGAGCTATATCTGCATAGGGATCAGTTGCGGGGTGGCTGTGGCCGTGATGGTGGTGATGTCCATGCTCGTGACCGTTTGTGTTAGTTCCCCCCGCAGCTAAACGGAATTTGCACATTTCACAGTTCATCTGTACTTGACCAAGTTGAGTTTCAATTTCTCGCTCTCGCAGTACAGAAAATAATTGCGGATGTAAGCCCATTTCTGGCAAACAGTCAATTGTTATTTCTGGATGTTGCTGTTGTTCTACGGCAGTAATATCAAAAATCTTTTTGACTAATACCCCCGTAAATAAAAAGTAGGGTAAAACAACTA
>JACCVJ010000662.1 GCA_013698215.1 Tatlockia sp.
TCGCGTTTGAGATAAGTTTGTAATACCTCTGGTATTTTCACCGTCCCATCGGGCTGCTGGTAATTTTCTAAAATTGCTGCCATTGTCCGCCCTACCGCTAATCCCGAACCATTTAGGGTATGAATGAACTGCGTACCTTTTTTCCCGGCTTCCTTAAAGCGGATTTGCCCTCTACGGGCTTGAAAATCTGTACAGTTAGAACAGCTAGAAATTTCTCGATATTTCCCTGCCGATGGTAGCCATACTTCTAAGTCGTAGCACCTCGCCGCCGAAAATCCCATATCGCCAGTGCATAGCTCTAAAACTCGATAAGGCAACTGCAAGGCTTGTAAAATTGCCTCCGCATCTTGAACTAATTTTTGATGCTCATCTTCAGAATTATTAGGATGAACAAATTTAACTAATTCAACTTTATTAAATTGATGCAGGCGAATTAAACCCCGTGTATCGCGCCCGTAAGAGCCAGCTTCTCGGCGAAAACAAGGCGTATACGCACAGTGATAAATTGGTAAATTTTCCGCCGTTAAAATCTCCTCTCGATACAAGTTTGTAATCGGCACTTCCGCCGTCGGACTTAGCCATAAATCATCTTCTGCACATTTAAAGCTTTCTTCTGCAAACTTGGGCAATTGTCCTGTCGCTGTGAGCGATTGCGTATTAATTAATACTGGTGGCATTGCCTCTATGTACCCCACCCCAATATGGCGCTCTAGCATAAATTGAATTAATGCCCGCTCTAAAGCAGCACCCGCCCCTAATAGCGTCACAAACCGACTTTGGGCAACTTTTGCCGACCTCTCAAAATTAAATATTCCTAGTTTTTCGCCAATTTCCCAATGGGGCAAAATATCAGGGTTTTGGGGGATAAATTCATCCCCCCATCGGCGGACTTCAATATTTTCAGCTTCGCTTCTTCCTATTGGTGTAGCGTCACTAGGCAAGTTTGGTAAAGCTAAAAGTAGGGTTTTTAACTGCTCTTGCAATTCCCTCTCTTGGGGTTCTAATTCGCCCACTTGGGTTTTAACTTCGTTACCTTCACTTCTCAAAGCTGCAATTTCCTGATCTTGAGGATTAGCCTGCATTTTTTGCCCAACTAATTTACCAATTTCATTACTCCGGGCTTGGAGGTGCGACTTTTTTGCCTCAAGTTCTCGCATCTGCTTGTCTAGCTGCAAAATCGGCTCTAAATCGTACTCGCCACGACGATTTAGTAATTCAAGCACCGTTTGCGGATGTTCTCTAATTCGTTTAATATCTAGCACAGATTATTACCTAACTTTTCTGTCCACAGTTCAACATACATTAGCTACTATTTCACTGTTTGGTAACGCGATTGAGTAAAAATAGCGTTGCTATAAGTCCCGCAAAATGAGCCGCAACAGTATTAGTGTTTGCCTGTACTACAAAAATATCTACTGGGCGGATAACTTGTTGAGGGTTGTAAATAGCCGCGCCAAAACCTTGTGGTACAGATAAAGAGCGCAATAACAAAATTCCGGCGATCGCCTGCGCCCCTAAAATAGTGAGTAATGTTCCCACCAAATTAACAATTAATCCCAAACGCAAAATTTGAACTGTATCAGCTTTGCGCGGGCGATTACTAGGATTAGTCGATTGTAAGCGCTTGCCAATCCGGGTATAACGAAACGCTATATAACCGCCAATTCCTAAAGTAATAATTCCACTTACAGCAAAAACTATCCCAATCCCAGTTCCCGTACTTCTTTGCCCTTGAGTAGCTATATCTCGCCCTAGGCTGGCAAATATTAACACTAAGGTAGAAACGACCCCCAATACCAATTGCACCCAAAAACTAGCCCAGCCAGCTAAACGAAACGCCACAGCTATTTGCTGGAGGGCGACGGGAGGAGATTTTAATTCTGATTTTTCCACAATAAATAATTCCCCTATGGGTGCTATAAATCTATACCTTAATATTTGAGCAATTCACTACAATTTTTGATTTAGTACGTCTTTAAGTGCGATCGCATCTTAGCTTACAGAAGCAATTTTATGATTTTGGCAGACAAACCCCAATAAACCGTTTAAGATTGCCTCAAATCTACTTTTTAGCAGCCTAGGACTCTAATTATCTCAAAAGTTCCCTTCATCTAGTGATTTATCTGCAAAATTACCCCAGCAACGGTAGTCACCTAAAGCCCTAAACTTTTCTTCAACTTTGTTGTTTTGAAATATTTACACCCATAATGTCTATAAAAATTCACAAATATATAAGTATTTAAGAGGTTAATTGACAATCCGAAAAAAATAAAGTTTACTGGTTTTTTTTCTACTACCCCTGTCACCCTGTCTCAAGCCACGCAATCCGCTAATCACCATCCTACGTCTATGAAAACTTTACTAGGAGAGCGACAAATGAACCTTGAGCATATTTATGAGTTTTTTCGCCATCGTCCTCCCACTTATTTAGGTCAAGAACTAGCAGTATGTTATGTTCTTTCCGTTTTAGTCGAAAAAGAATCCTATGGTACAGAGCTGATTGCGTTGCTCGAAACCCAGCATCCTGGCTATCGGCTGTCTGACACAGTTTTGTATAGTGCAATTAAATTTCTAGAAGACGAAAAAGCGATCGCTGGTTATTGGAAGAAAGTTCAAGGGCGCGGTCGTCCGAGGAGAATGTACCAAATTAGTCCCCAATGGCAAACTCAATCTCAAGACTTGGCTCGTCTTTGGCGAGAATATATCACTACTAACCCTGGGTAGCCAATAATAAAGAAGTTGGTATGAGTTTTAACCCTTTTCTAGTGAATACTGCTACTATTCCCTCACTTTTTGTCTTGACTTTGGTGTTAGCAACAGGCTTGTTTTTCTTTATTCGCGCCTCTGCTAAAGATCGTACCGAGCAAGTAGAATTAATCTCTCAGCAACCGGAAGCCACCCTAATGGCTCAACTACAAGAGTATTTTGACCGCCGCGCCTATCGCGTTGAAAGTCTAAATCAAGAAAATAACTCTGTTATTTTTACAGGTACAGTTAGACCTAGTATTTTTCTAGCAATTTTGCTGACAATCCTTGCCAGTGCTGGTATTTTCAGCTTAATCTTGGCGCTATCAACCTTGTTTCCCAATTGGGGTAAAGTCTTGCTGTTGTTACTACTTGCTTCCCCCATCGCCGGGATTTTTTACTGGAGAAAAGCTGGTCGCACCGAACAAGTATCCCTAAAGTTGCAACCTTCAGGCGATAAAGATGTGTCAATTTGGGTTAAAGCCCACCGCGATGAAATTCTTGAACTACGCCAAGCTATCCCCTTCACAGAGGCGAGCGATCGCGAATAATCATTTATTCAGCAAAAAATTACCCCACCCAAACCTAGTTGTTTGAGTAGGGTTACAATTTGACTAAAATTAATTTTCACACCCTGGTAATTTCGATAGAAAACCTCAAAATCAATATCTTAAAGGATTTATAGCCGATTAATACCACTTAATTTATTAGCATCCCGCTTACTTGCGGATGGTAACTAATTCCTTTTCTGTAGGATTTTCTGAAAACCGCAGACTAGGGAACAAAAAATGATTCTCTTCAACGTACTGCGCCCCAAACAACCCTTTTTCTGCCCAAAAGTAACGATCGGTCGTGTGTTCGTTCCGTTTGACAAGTAGCAGGGCTGGCGGTAAGATACCCTCCGCTTGAATATATTTTCGGGCGGCGGTTACAGGCTTATCTTCCCCACTTTCGATGCTAAATTGAGGTACGTGTTCCAGGATTCGGCGACCCTCTTGACGACGACGACTTTTCCGTTTCCGTCTCCTTGCCAACTCTTTGTCCTCCTCTTTAAATGAGTAAATATTGTAGTTATGGTTACAATTTACGGTCAGTATATCTTTATGAATTTATAAAATCAAGTTATATTAAGCATTTGATACAAAGTTATCAAGATATGGTTAAAAACTGGTTTAAGGTTAAGAGGTTGTTTAATAAAGTTAACAATAGTTAAAGATGCGAGCTAGGAGTAAAGTTAGACAATGGGATGGCGGCGCAAAAAATTCCATTGGCGCTGGAAACAGCTAATAGCTAGATTCCCTTGTTAATATGAAGCAAAAGTCCCGGTAGTGTGGGCAAGCCGAATAAGTTTTAGTATGTAAAGAATGCTGACCAGTGCTGATTTTGTTGCTTTATGTCAAGTCCAAGTTGCTACGCTCACCCAGAGATTAGGAGCGGTATGGAGCATCGTGTATTTAACTGAGGAATTGGGAGAAAAAGAAAGCAGCCAAGCTAAGTTAATTCCCGTATTCGCTTATCCTGATTTAGCCACTTGGCAAAAAGCAAAAGCCGCCGGAGGGATGCTATTGCAAGAGGCGGGGGAGAATACGCCAAAAATTCTCCCAAATAACGCGCCTACCCCTGTACCATTGCCTGCAAGAGAATTCTGGCAAGACAAAACACCGATGCAGCCTTTAAGCCTGACTAGACAAATTGTATTGCCTTTAGTGTATGAAGGGCTGTTGACGGGATTGCTAGTAACGGGGAGAGAAGATCGTCCCTGGAATGAAACCGAGCGTAAAGAAATTGAAACTATTGCTCAAACTTTAGCGATCGCCCATTCAATCGATCGGCGCAGAGAATGGGTAGAGCAGCAACTAAACAAACAGCAAAATTTACAGCAGCAGCAAAGAGACTTATTAGATAACTTATTGCACCAATTCCGCAACCCGTTAACGGCATTGCGAACCTTTGGCAAGTTATTGCTCAAACGCTTTACACCCGAAGACGCGAACAGGGCGGTAGCGGATAATATTATCCGCGAAAGCGATCGCCTGCAAGAATTGCTCAAACAATTTGATCGGGCTATAGATTTGACGGTAGATGATTTAGAACCACAGAAAGCTTTAATATCCAAGCTGAAACCCCTGCCTTTATTACTCGCCGCCAGTAGCAACCAATTATTTGTAGGAGCTATATTAGCGCCCCTAGTAGAATCAGCAAAAGCAATTGCGCTGGAGAGAAATTTACAACTATACGCACAAATCCCGGCAAATTTAGCCGCCGTTAAAGCTGACGAAAGGGCATTGCGGGAAGTATTGAGCAATTTGATTGATAATGCTTTGAAATACACCCCCAAAGGAGGGCAAATTAAGATTTGTGCTGGGCTTACGCGCCCTAGCTTTCAAGGCGTAGCAGTTAGCGATAGTGGGGTAGGAATTCCCTCCAATGATTTAGAAAAAGTATTCGAGCGACATTATCGAGGAATACAGGAAAATTCGGCAATTCCGGGTACAGGATTGGGACTTGCGATCGCCCTTGAATTGGTAGAACAAATGCAGGGTGAAATTGAAGTTTTCAGCCCTGCACAAAATGGTCTAGGAACAGAGTTTATTGTCTGGTTGCCTTTACTTTAGCGGTTGAGCGCCAAATTTGAAGTCAAGGTTAGGCGCAAATCGGTATCGGGATCGATGGCGACTAAATCTACACTGTTTCTACCCAAAAATACGCCGACTAAAGTACCAACCCCCGCACCGCCTAAAACTTCCTCCGTAGCGATCGCGCGATCGCCTGT